>DATKFT010001042.1:0-8181 GCA_035544335.1 Pseudorhodoferax sp. | reverse complement strand
GCTTGTCCTCGTCGCTCAGGATCGTCGACGCCGCGATGTAGCGCTTGGTGTCGTCGTAGTAGTGGCCGGTGGTCGGGTCGATGCCGCGCACGGCGCCGATCATCTCGGAGGCGAACAACACGTTCTTGACCGGGATCACGGTGTTGAGCAGGTCGATGCCGGGCTGGTGGTACACACAGGTGTCGAAGAACACGTTGTTCAGCAGGTGCTCGCTCAAGAGCGGCTTCTTCATCTCCTGCGCCAGGCCGCGGAAACGGCCCCAGTGGTAGGGCACGGCACCGCCGCCGTGGGGGATCAGGAACTTCAGCGTCGGGAAGTCCTTGAACAGATCGCCCTGGATCAGCTGCATGAAGGCCGTGGTGTCGGCGTTCAGGTAGTGCGCGCCCGTGGTGTGGAAGCAGGGGTTGCAGCTGGTGCTGACGTGGATCATGGCCGGCAGCTCGTACTCGGCCATCTTCTCGTAGATGGGGTACCAGTGGCGGTCGGTCAGCGGCGGGCTGTTCCAGTGGCCGCCCGACGGGTCCGGGTTCAGGTTGATGCCGACCGCGCCGTATTCCTTGACGCACTTCTCGAGCTCGGGGATGCAGGTGGCCGGGTCCACGCCGGGCGACTGCGGCAGCATGGCCACGGGCACGAAGTGGTCGGGGAACAGCGTGGAGACGCGGTAGCACAGCTCGTTGCAGATCGCGGCCCAGGTGCTGGACACGGCGAAGTCGCCGATGTGGTGGGCCATGAAGCTGGCGCGCGGGCTGAAAAGGGTGATGTCGCTGCCGCGTTCCTTCATGAGGCGCAGCTGGTTGGTCTCGATGGACTCGCGCAGCTCGTCGTCGCTGATCTGGAGGTCGGCCACCTTCGGCATGACGGCCGGGTCCTTGATGCCGGCGATCTGCTGGTTGCGCCAGTTCTCCAGCGCCTTGGGTGCCGTGGTGTAGTGGCCGTGGCAGTCGATGATCAAGGGGTTCTCGCGGCTCATGTTGCTCCTCTGGTTCGGGCTCTGCGGTGTGCGCGGATTCTGCGCGCACGCCCCCGCAGCGACTAGCCGCGCAGGCCGCTATCAGCTAGAACAAAGAAGAATAACTCAGCAAGCGATATTGCATATAGTCGCTGCATGGACTTGAAGCAACTGGAGTACTTCGTGCGCGTGGCCGAGCTGGGCAGCTTCACGCGCGCCGCGATCGCGCTGGACGTGGCCCAGCCCGCGCTGTCGCGCCAGATCCGCCTGCTGGAGGTGGAGCTGCGCCAGAACCTGCTGGCCCGCAACGGCCGCGGCGCCACGCCCACCGAGGCCGGCAAGCTGTTGCTCGAACACGGCCGCGGCATCCTGCACCAGGTGGCCGTGGCGCGCGAGGAGCTGGGCGTGGCGCGCGGGGCGCTGGCCGGGCGCGTGTCCATCGGCCTGCCGCCCAGCCTGTCGCGGCTCGTCACGGTGCCGCTGACCCAGGCCTTTCGCGACAAGCTGCCGCAGGCGCAGCTCACCTTGACCGAGGGCTTCTCGCTGGTCATGGTCGACGGGCTGCGCATGGGCAACCTGGACATGGCCCTGCTCTACAACCCCGAGCGCTCGCCCGACATGGAGCAGACGCTGCTGCACGAGGAAGAGCTGGTGCTGATCTCCGCGCGCACCGAGGTGCCGGGCGGCACCGCACCCAAGGCCGGCAAAGCCGGCAAGGCGCAGGCCGCCGTCTCCCTCAAGGACGCCGCCGCGCTGCCGCTGATCCTGCCCAGCCGCCCCAATGCGTTCCGCCTGCTGCTGGAGACCGAGACCATGCGCATCGGCACCCAGCTGCGCATCGCGATGGAGGTCGACGGCCTGAACGGCATCCTGAGCCTCGTGCGCGAAGGCTTCGGCCATGCCGTGCTGCCAGCCTACACGCTGGCCAACATCGACCATGGCGGCGCACTGGTCGTGCGCCGCCTGCAGGCGCCCTGCCCGACCAGCCAGCTCACGCTGGTGCGCTCCTCGCGCCGGCCCGCCACCGAGACGCAGAAGGTGGCGCGCGCGCTGCTGCAGGACGTGGTCTTGCGCGCGATCGCGCCCTACACCGCGTAGCCGCCTAGCCGGCGCCGCCGGCCGGCGGCCTGCAGGCATGCGCCGCCGTCGCCAGCATCTCCGCCCGCAAGGTCTGCGAGGGCAGCTCGCCGAACAGCTGCCGGTAGCGGTGCGCGAAGTGGCTGAGCTGCGAGAAGCCCGCATGGGCCGCGATCTCCCCGATGTCGAGCTCGCCGGTCCGGCTGCGGTGCAGCGCATCGCGCACAAGGTTCAGCCGGATCGCGCGCAGGTAGTCGACGGGCGTGGTCTCGGCCACCTGGCGAAAGCTGTCCTGCAGCGTGCGCCGGCTCGTGCGCAAGCGCGCGCACAGCGCCTCGATCGAAGGAGGGGCATGGACGCTGGCCAGCGTGAGGCGGTGGCATTCGCCCACGAGCACATGGCTCAGGACACCCCGGCCGCGCCGTGGCTGCGCTTTGCCGCAGCGCAACACCTCGACGACCGCCGCCATCAGCGCGGCCTGCGCCAGGGCGGTCCATGCCGGCTCGGGTCGACCTCGCGCATGCGCACCCCAGGCCAGCAGGGGCAGCGCGCCGCGCAGACGCGCGAGCAGCGCCTCGGACACTTCGGCGAAGCCGCGGCCGATCGTGGCACGCAGGTGCGCGGCGTCGCCCTGCCCGGCCAGGAACGCGTCGAAATCCGAGGCGTCGAACGTGAGAGCCAACAGCTCCATGTGCGCGGGACGGTGGATCACGAAATCCTCGCCGCCCCGCAGCACGAACAGCCGCTGCGCACTGAACTCGCGCCCCTGCATGCGGGCCGGGCCGTGGGCATGCAGGGCCATCGCGAAGCAGATCCGTCCCGCGGGCAAACAACCCTGCTGCAGAACCCGCTGGCTCAGCGACTTGCGAAACAGCTGTGTCGGCCCCAAGGTCCGCTGCAGCAGCGCACTGTGCATCGCGCCGCGCGAAATCTGCCGGTAGCACTGGCGCCACTCGGGCGCGGACGCGCCATAGAGATGGAAGTCGTCGAACCGGAGCACCGTGGAGGGCATGGGAGGGGCGTCGCTTGGCGCAGCTGTGCCTGGCATGTTCGCACAGCGCGTGCGTTCATTGTGCCGATTTGGGCTACCGCGCGCGCGTGCACCGGGCTGAGACTGCATGCCGGAACGTGCGTGCCCTTGCACGCGGCGCACCACCCTGTTGTACGCACACCTGCACCATGCCCCAACGCCTGCGCCCGTGGCCCCCCCACGCCCTCACGCTCGCCCTGTGCCTGGCGCTTGCCGCCTGCAGCACGGCCCCAGATGCTCCACCCCCATCGGAAAGGCACAGCATGAACCTGGAAGAAACCAAAGAAGCCCTGGTCGGCCAATGGGCCAGCCTCGCGCCCGAGCTGCGCCCCAGCGCGGCCAGGAATGCCGACGGCACGCCCAAGCCCTTTTACCTGCAGCGCAGCTTCCAGTACCTCGCGGGCGACCGCTTCGCGCTGACCATCGTCAACACGGCCGACGCCCAGGGCACCGTGCCGCTTGCACGCATCCTGATCCAGGGCCACATGCTGTGGCGCGGCCCCCATCCGATCGCGGCCGGCGCGCAGAAGGTCGATTTCGTCGCCGACGAAGGCTACGAAGTCACACCGCTCGTGCAGGGCTTTGCGGATCTGCTGAACCAGGTGGCCCGCCAGGGCTACGCCACATGGGAAGTCGGTGCCACCCAGAGCGTCTTCGGCAAGAGCTTCGCGCCCTTCGGCCTTGTGCAGGGCCGCCACTTCATGGAGTACGACCTGGTCTACCTCGCACACGACATGCTGTTCTGGGGCGCACGCCACATCGACGGCCGCGGCTTCGACAAGGAAGAGAACCGCCCCACCCACCTGCAGATCCCGCTCGTGCGCCAATGAGGCGGGCCGCATCCGCAGGCCGGATGCCGCAGGGGGCGCCCAGCCCCCGGTGCCCCCAGGCACGGCGCGGGCAGCGCCGGTGCGCGGCGCCACGCGCCAAACGATGCGGATAGACTGCCACGCTGTCTTGTTTCCCGCGTCCGCACCCGATGAATGCCCCCCTGCCCCTGCTCGTGCTGTGCCCCTTGCAAGCCGAGTACATGCAACAGTTCCGTGACCACTACGAGGTCATCGAGGCCGGCGACGATGCGCTGCGTAGCGAGGCCATCGCCGCGCATGGCGCGCGCATCCGCGCCGTGCTGACCATCGGCACCATCGGCCTGTCGGCCGCCGAGATCGCGGCGCTGCCCGCGCTGGAAGTGGTGCACACGCTGGGCGTGGGCTACGAGCGCGTCGACGTGGCGGCCGCCAAGGCGCGCGGTATCGCGGTCGCCAATGCCGCCGGCAGCAATGCCACCTGCGTGGCCGACCATGCCTTCGGCCTGCTGCTGGCCGCCGTGCGCGGCATCGCGCAGATGGACCAGGGCGTGCGCCGCGGCCTGTGGCGCGACCAGCTGGAGGTCTACACCCCGACCGTGAGCGGCAAGCGCCTGGGCCTGCTCGGCATGGGCGACATCGGCAAGCAGATCGCCAAGCGCGCTGCCGGTTTCGACATGGCCGTGGCCTACCACAGCCGCAGCGCCAAGCCCGAGCTGCCGCAGCGCTACTTCGACAGCGTGCACGCGCTGGCCGCGTGGGCCGACTACCTCGTCGTGGCCACGCCGGGCGGCGCGCAGACCCAGCACCTCGTCAACGCCGAAGTGCTGCAGGCGCTGGGTCCCAAGGGCACGCTGGTCAACATCGCGCGCGGTAGCGTGGTCGATACGGCCGCACTGGCCGCGGCCCTGCGCGAGGGCCGCATTGCCTCGGCCGGCATCGATGTCTACGAAAGCGAGCCGCTGCCGCCGGCCGAGCTGCTGGACCTGCCCAACGTGGTCATCACACCGCACATCGCGGGCCGCTCGCCCGAGGCGATCCAGGGTTCGGTGAGCCTGGTGCTGGACAATCTGCAGGCCTTCTTCGCGGGCCGGCCGATGTCCACGCCGCTCTGAGCCCAGGGTGCCGCCGCCGCGCGCAGCGCGGGCGGGCCCAGGCCTCAGCGACCCGACCGCCTACAGCTTGGCGATCGACACCTCGGTCGACTTGACCAGGGCGACCACGTCCGAGCCGGGTTGCAGCGCGAGTTCGTCGACCGAGCGCGTGGTGATGACCGAGGTCACGATGCCCCAGGGCGTCTCGACATCGACCTCGGAGACCACGTCGCCGCGGATGATCTCCTTGACCTTGCCGCGGAACTGGTTGCGCACGTTGATGGCCTGGATGCTCATGGAATCACTCCCTGTTGGTGAAAAGTCAGACCGCCCAGCGCAGCGCGTGCGCGGGCTGCGGGCGGTCGGGTTCGGGTTGGTCGACCGCGGGCTTTTGCAGCACGCGGTCGAGGATGCGTTTCTCGATCGCGGCGAAGGCCGCGTCGCCCTGCGAGCGCGGCCGCGCCAGATCGATGCGCTGGTCCAGCGCGATGCGGCCGTCCTCGATCAGCACCACGCGGTCGGCCAGTGCCACGGCCTCCTGCACGTCGTGCGTGACCAGGAGCGCCGTGAAGCGGTGCCGCTGCCACAGGCCTTCGATGAGGCGGTGCATCTCGATGCGCGTGAGCGCGTCCAGCGCGCCCAGCGGCTCGTCGAGCAGCAGCAGCTGCGGCCGGTGCACGAGCGCCCGCGCCAGCGCCACGCGCTGGCGCTGGCCGCCCGACAGGCGGGCCGGCCATTCGCGCGCGCGCTCGGCCAGGCCGACCTGGGCCAGCACCTCCTCGCCGCGCGGGCGCGCCGATTCGGGCAGGCCCAGCAGCACGTTGTCGAGCACGCGCTTCCAGGGCAGGAGCCGCGCCTCCTGGAACATGATGCGGGTCTGCGGGTTCAGCCCGGCTATGGCCTGGCCATCGACCTGCAGGCTGCCGCCGCTGGCCGCCTCCAGGCCGGCCACGAGGCGCAGCAGGGTGCTCTTGCCGCAGCCGCTGCGGCCCACGATGGCGATGAATTCGCCGGGCGCGATGTCCAGCTGCGTGTTCTGCAGCACGGTGCGCGCGCCGTAGCGCTTGGTCAGGTTCCGCGCCTGCAGGCGCACGCCGCCTTCGCTCATGTTGCGCTCCCAGGCTTGAAGACCGGTACGTCCACCGCGTTCACGCGACGCGGCAACAGCTTCTCGGCCAGAAATGCATCGGCGATCTTCTGCTGCTCGGCCAGGCCTGCGGGCACGGCCGGGCGCACGGCGTAGCTGCGCCGGCCATTGGCCTGCAGCACGGTGGGCACGTCCACGCCCCAGACCGGCGACAGCAGCGCGGCCGCCGCATCGGGGTTGGCCTTGACCCACTGGCCGGCCTTGGCCAGCTCGGTGTAGATGACCTCCAGCACATCGGCGCGCGCCTGCGCGAACTGGGTGCGCGCCAAGTAGTAGCGCTGGTAGCTCGCGATGCCGGTGCCGTCGGCCAGCACGCGCGCATTGGACTGGCGCTGCGCGGCCGACAGGAAGGGGTCCCAGATGACCCAGGCGTCGATGGCGCCGCGCTCGAACGCGGCACGGCCGTCGGCCGGCGTGAGGTAGGCCGGATCGATGTCCTTGAACGACAGCCCGGCCTGCTCCAGCGCGGCGATCAGCAAATAGTGCGCGCCGGCCGCCTTGGCGAAGCCGACCTTCCTGCCCTTGAGCTCGGCCACGCTCTTGAGCGGCGAATCGGCGCGCACCACGATGGCCTGGGCCGTGGGAGAAAGCGCTTCCTGGGCCACGAAGGTCAGTTGCGCACCGGCGGCCTGGGCGAACACGGGCACGGTGTCGGCCACGTCGGCGCTGAAGTCCAGGTTGTCCAGATTGAGCGCTTCCAGCAGCGGCAGGCCGCTCGTGAACTCGTGCCAGCTGACCTTGGCGTGGAGCGGCGCGAGCCGGCGCTCCAATGTGCCCTGGGCCTTGAGCACCACGGTCAGCGTGGACGACTTCTGGTAGCCGATGCGCACGGTGGCGGGTGCGGGCTGGGCCCAGGTGGCACCAGCCGAGATCGCGGCCAGCGTGCCGAGTGCGCGGCGGCGTGTGGCGGGAAGCGATGAGGTCATGGAAAGATCGATCCGTACGTGGTTCCACACGAGGGCCGCATGGAGCGGTTCAGAAGGCCGCGGAGCAGGCCATGCCAGCAGACGCCGCGGAACTGGCTCTGCCAGGCCGCTGGCGGCGCCCCCTGGGGGGTATAGGCCGGCGACACGAAGTGCGTCCGGCCAAACGGGGGAGGTCAACGCACATAGCCGGGATGCCAGCGCAGCCACCAGTGCTCGAGCCCGCGCGCGAGCAGATCGGCCAGCTTGCCGAGCAGCGCGTAGAGCAGGATGCCGACCAGCACCACGTCGGTCTGCAGGAATTCGCGCGCGTTCATGGTCAGGTAGCCGATGCCGGCCTGGGCCGAGATGGTCTCGGCCACGATCAGGATCACCCACATGAGACCCAGCGAGAAGCGCAGGCCCACGAGGATGGACGAGACCGCACCGGGCAGCACCACCTCCTGGTAGAGCTGCCAGCGCGTGAGGCCGTAGGTGCGGCCCATCTCGATGAGCTGCGGATCCACGTTGCGGATGCCGTGGAAGGTGTTCAGGTAGATCGGGAAGAACACCGAGACCGCGATCAGGAACAGCTTGGCCGACTCGTCGATGCCGAACCACAGGATCACGAGCGGGATCAGCGCCAGCGCCGGGATGTTGCGCACCATCTGGATCGTGGAATCCAGCAAGGTCTCGAAGAAGCGCACCGAGCCGGTCAACAGCCCGAGCACCAGGCCCAGCCCGCCGCCGATCGCCAGGCCCGCCAGTGCGCGGCCGGCGCTGACCTGCACGTGCTTCCAGAGCTCGCCCGAACTGCCCAGTTCCCAGGCCGCCTTGAACACATCGACCGGCGCGGGCAGCACGCGCGTGGACAGCCAGCCCAGCGCGGAAGCGGTCTGCCAGACCACCAGCAGCAGCACCGGCAGCAGCCAGGGCAGCAGCCGCTGCGCGAGCGCCGCGAACGCGGCACGCACGGGAATGCCCGCGCCGGGCGCATCCACGAGGTCGGGCAAGGGCGTGACCTGGGGCTCGCGGATCAGCGCATTGGCCTGGTTCATGCCGTCTCCTCGCTGCGTGCGACGCGCCGGACCGGCGCGTCCAGGTTGGCGACGACCTCGCCGAAGGGCCCCGTCACCGATGGGCCGGCCAGGCGGCGGCGCAGTGCGAGCGGCA
>DATKFT010001041.1:0-2615 GCA_035544335.1 Pseudorhodoferax sp. | reverse complement strand
ATTTTGCCCTTTTTCGTGGTCGGGAATATCCCGGCCACCGCATCGGAGACGGCAGAGGTGAACGCGCCACGGTCGCCGATAATGTCCTCGTCGGCGAGGATGCCTTCCAATCGCTTCCTGATCGCCGGGGTGAACGTCTTGCCGAAGTCCTGCTTGAACTTGCCCTCAAGCGCGGACACCGACAGGCCGCCGGGCATATTCGTGTAGTCGTCGTAATTGATGCCGGCAGTGGCGAGGGCGGCCCGGCCCTTGTCAGTCGGCGCCACCAGCTTGGACGCCAGCGTGCGCATGGCGGTGCCGGCCTGGTCGCCGGAGATATTGTTGCGGCGCAGCGCCACAGCAAATGCGCCCATCGTCGGCTCTGACAACCCGGCGATGCGGCCAGACGACACGCCACGGTTCACAAAATGCTGAAGATCCTCATGCCCCAAGCCGCCAATTTTCTGCATGCGAATGAGCAGATTGGTGGCGCGGTTTGCCTCGGCGGCGGCTTTGGCCGCCGTGGATAGGTCCTTGCCGGCTGACATCAGATAGCCGGTGACTGCCTCTGCCGATTGGTTCATGTCCACGCCCTTGGTCGCGAGGGCGTAGTTTTTTACCTGGTCGATGATGGGGGCGATGACATTCGCCCGCTGGAGTTCAGCGGGGAGGCGTCGCGCGACTTCCGTCTGGGCGTCGACGATGTCCTGGTTGCTGAACTTGGTGTCGGTCGCAATCCGGCGCGACTGCGGCAGTAGGATGCGCTCCTGTTCCTCTTTGGACATGCCCGCGAATGCCCGTTGCCGGCGCACCGCGTAATCGTATTCTTTGTACTGCTGGATTGCACTGACAGCGAAGGTCTTGGCCTTGTGCGCACCGTACAGCCCAGCCGCTGACGCCATGCCACCGACAATGGCCCGCCGTTCAATGGTTGCTGCGCGCGCAGCCTGTGCCTGCACCGCCGCAGCGCGCTGCATCTTGGAGACACGCCGGTCAATGGCGCGCTCCAGTTCGCGCTCCATCCGCAGCATGGCGTCGGTCGCGCGGCGAGCGTCGCGCGCCATGGTGTCGAGGCCGGGCAGGCGCAGCCTCTTTCCGTTGAGGCGGTCTGCCGCAACGCCAACGCCGTGCATGCTCTTGGCTGCCCGCAGCGCCGCAGCGGTCAGGCCGTCCGTCAGCTTGAGATGGAGCGTTGTCGTTTTCGACGCCATCACGCCTTCCTTACGGTGTCCGCCGCGGTGCCCAGCCACGCGAGGAATTCAACGGGGGGCAGGTCAAGAAAGAACTGGAGTGGGGTTGCAAGTTGCTTGGCGGCAAATGCAGCATAGCGCCGCCAGTCGCCGCCACCCCACTCCGCTAGGAGTTTCCCAGGTCGGCAGTGGTCTCGAACAGGACCGCCGACACCAAGCCGTTCAGATCGCCGGCGTCGATCTCGGGGGCGTCCTCACCCAGGGAGGTGAGCTCACGCACAATTGAGAGCATCGCCATGTACTCAGCGGAGCCGCCGACCTCGGGCAGGTCGCCACGCTTGCTGGCCTCGGCGGCCTTCAGGAAGTGGACCGTCACGGTCTTGATGTCGTCGCCGATCTTCGCGAGATGAGCGCCCTTGATCGGCCTGATCTCGACCTTTCCCAGGATGGCGCCGTTGGGGAGCGTGATGGGCTTGGCGAGCGTGTAGGTGTTATCGGCCACGGATCACTCCCCGATACGCAGGATGCGGTTGGCGGTCGCGAAGCGATCCTCGCCTCCGATCCGAACCGTGTTGGTCCACAGGTCGAAATAGACTTCCTCGGCCCCGTCGAAGAACAACTCGTAGTGGTAGACCTCGCTGATGCCGTACTCGTGGCCCATGGCGTCGCCACGGGTGAAGGCGTCTGGCGCGATGCGGGAGAGGCGGCCCTCGAGAACGGCCTTGGCCTCGAACTGCCGGCCCGTTTTCTTGTCACGGATGACGCCGTAGGCGGTGAAGCGCTTGGCCGTGCTGGTGCCGATGCCGAACTCGCGCATGAGCAGAGGGTCCCAGCCCTTCAGCTTGAAGGTCGGCTCCAGCTTTGAGATGCCGCCGACCGCGATGTCGATCGAGCCGATGCCGCCGCCAGGCGTGTGGTCGGTGGTTTCCTCCTGGAGGTCGGGCAGCTTCAGTTCTTCGAGGGTGAGGTGCTTGCTCTTTTGCGGGTCGTGGTCGCCGCAGAAAAGGTTCGCCATTTCCATTACAAAAATTGTACTCACGGGCTCGTTCCTTCCGTGGGTGATGGGGGTGTCGGGAAGTACGCCCCGTGCTTGCCATCCGCTTTGGTTACGAGGCCTCTGGCCTTCAGCTTCCCCAGCGCGGCGGCAGCACGGCGGCCTGCGAACTTCTCTTTGATCTCAGTGAAGGATTGTCCTGGGCGCTGCCTTAGCTCGGCCAGAACCTCGCCCATGAGGGTTGAAGGAAAATCTTCCGCGTGACGCCTTAATATTCCCGCGTGACGCCGGGCCCGATGGTCCGGTGTTTGCCACGATCGTTTGAGGCGCTCCGATCGTCGCGCGCGCTCCTCATCTGTGATCGATGCCAGCACTCTTTGGCTCAAAGCCGACTTATACTCATCAGACGAACGCGTTCGCTTTTGCCGGTCACGGTAGTCATCGCGCGTCCA
>DATKFT010001040.1:0-7769 GCA_035544335.1 Pseudorhodoferax sp. | reverse complement strand
CTGCGGCTGGCTGCTGTGCGCGATCTTCCTGACCGGCACGCTGTCGGTGTTCCGCGATCCGATCACGCGCTGGATGGAGGCCGGCCCCGTGCGCACGCATGCGTGCGCGGCACGCGATCTGCAGGGCGATGGCGCGGCGCTGGCACGTGCGAGCGCGTACCTGCAGCGCACGGCGCCCGGTGCGCAGTTCTGGCACATGGAGCTCGGGGCCGCTGCCGGCGAGCCGATGCTGCTGGCCTGGCGCAGCGCCGCCGCCGGTGCGGGCCGGGGCGGCCAGCAGGCGGTGGCGATGGACCCGCTGAGCGGTGCGCTGCAGGACATGCCGCAGACCCGGCGCACCGAGGGTGGGCGGCATTTCATGTCCTTCCACTACTCGCTGCAAGGTGGCATCGCAGGCTTCTGGGTCGTGGGCTGGATCTCGATGTGCATGATGGTCGCGCTGGTGTCCGGCGTCGTCGTGCACAAGCGCATCTTCAAGGACTTCTTCACCTTCCGGCCCGGCAAGGGCCAGCGCTCCTGGCTGGATGCACACAACGCCACGGCCGTGCTGGCGCTGCCCTTCCTGTTCATGATCGTCTACACCGGCCTGGCCTACTTCTACACGAGCTACGTGCCGCTGCCGCTGAACGCCGCCTACGGTTGGGACGGCGGAGCCTACGGCCGCTTCCAGGCCGAGGCGGCACCTGCCGCGCCCGGCACTGCCGGTGCGCGCGCACCGCAGCGGCGCAGCCGCACCGGGGAGGCCGCGCCGGTCCCGGCGCTCGGCCCTTTGCTGCAGCGGGCGCAGGCGCTGACGGGCGCACCCGCGCGGCGCATCCTGATCGAGCGGCCCGGTGACACGAGCATGACCCTGCGCGTGCAGGCGCTCGCACCCGATACCGCGCGCTCGGGCCGCATCCTCAACGCCGCGGGCAGCGTCACTTTCGACGCGGGCGGCGCGGTACGCGAACTGCTGGACCCGGCGGCCGAACCGCCAGCCAGCGCACAGCGCGTGCACGAACTCGTGAAGGCCTTGCACGTGGCGAGCTTCGGCGGCTGGACCCTGAAGTGGCTCTACTTCTTGAGCGGCCTGGTGGGCACGGCCATGGTGGCGACCGGCACCGTGCTGTTCTCGGTCAAGCGGCGCCACAAGAGCGCGCTGGAGTTCGGTGCCGCCACGCCGCGCGTGTACCGCTGCATCGAGGCGCTGAATGTCGCCGCCGTCGTGGGAACGGGCGTGGCCTCGATCGCCTACTTCTACGCCAACCGGCTGGTTCCCGCCGACCTGCCGGGGCGTGCGGGAGCGGAGATCCAGGTCTTCTTCTGCGTCTGGCTCGCGAGCCTGTTGCATGCGCTCGTGCGGCCGGTCGCGCGCGCCTGGGTCGAGCAGCTGGCCGTCGGCGCGCTGCTGTGCCTGGCGCTGCCCGTGCTCAACCACTGGACGACGGGGCAGCAGCTGTGGCGCTACGCGGCGGGCGGCGACTGGGAGCGTGCGGGCGTGGAGCTGACGGCCGTGGGCCTGGGCCTGCTGCTCGCGCTGTGCGCGCAGCGGGCACGCCGCAGCACGGCGCAGCCCGGAACGCCGGCACGCGCCAGGCCGGCGCCTGCGCGGGCGGTGCGGGCATGAGCACCGCCGGGCCGCCCCAAGGTGCTCAGCACCGCAGCGCGCAGCGCGAAGGTACTCCCGAGGACACCGCCGGGCCGCCCCAAGGTGCTCAGCACCGCAGCGCGCAGCGCGAAGGTATTTCCGAGGACACCGCCGGGCCGCCCCAAGGTGCTCGGCACCGCAGCGCGCAGCGCGAAGGGCCTTCCGTGGGCACCGCAGTGCGCCGCACGGAGGGCAGGCCTGTGCGCCGCGCCGCGCGCTGGGCTCTGGCGGGCCGTGTGCTCGCCGCCTGCGTCGGGGGCTACGGCCTGGGTGCCCTTGCTGCGGCCGTGCTGGCGCTCGCGCTGGCCCGGTTCACGCCCGTGTCCGCGGCCATGGGCGTCACCGTGGGCAGCCTGCTGAGCTTTGTGTTCTACACGGCGGTGGCGATCGCGGTCTTCGGCGTGCGCAGCGCCGGGCGTGCCTGGGCCCTGCTGGCCGCCGCCGCGCTGGTGCTGGGCGCCTTGCTGCTTGTGCTGCGGAGCGGCGCATGAGGCCCGCATGCCGCCGGCGGCGCGCCATCCGCAGGAGCCAGCCGTGCGCAGCCTGATCGCCCCGCTCAGCGTGCTCGCGCTGTGCTTTGCGGGCATGGCCGCGCTGAGCCTGGCGATGGACCGCCACCATGCGCAGTGGAGCGGACGCGACGCACCCCCGCCCGGCCAGCGGACCGCGCTGCGCCTGGGCGGCGGCCTGCTGCTCGTCTGGGCCCTGTGGGTGTCGGTGGCCGCCTGGGGCGCCGGCGTGGGAGCCATCGCCTGGTGTGGCTGGCTCACGGCGGGCGCGCTGTCGGTGGCCGCCACGCTGTCGTACAGGCCGCGGTGCACCGCGCGCGTGGCGGCGGCCTGCGTGCTTGCCGCCGTGCTGGCGTTGCTTGCCGCGTGAGCCGTATGCGGCCGTGTGAGGCCGGCCGCAGGCGCCGTGTCGCCCCGTCAGGCGGCCTTGCCTGCCGGCGGGCCCGTGCCGATGTGCTGCGGCACGCGCCAGAACTGCCACAGCGCCAGCGCGCCCAGCGCGGCCACGGCCAGGAAGGCGGCGTGGAAGTCCTGCAACGCCACGGGGCCAGCGGCCTGGCGGTGCAGATGGCCGGCCAGGGCCAGGGCCAGCGCACCCACGGCCACGCCCAGCGCCGCTGCGATCTGCATGGTGATGGACGACAGCGTGGACCCCGCGCCCATCTGCGCATTGGGCAGCTCGATCATCATGAGCGTGGAGACCGCCGTCAGCATCATGGAGCGCGCACAGCCGGCCACCGCCAGCAGCGTGGCCAGCGCGAGCCAGGCCGTCTGCGCCGTCACGGCGGCGAAGGCCGCGATGCTGAGCGTGCTGCACAGGCCCGCCACGAGCAGCACCCGGCGAAAGCCGAAGCGCTGCAGGATGGGCGTGGTGACGGACTTCATGGCCAGGTTGCCCAGGAAGTAGGGCAGCAGCATCGCGCCGGCGGCCACCGCGTCGTGGCCCAGGCCGAGCTGGAACAGCAGGGGCAGCAGGAAGGGCGTGGCCTGGATGCTCATGGAGGCGACGGTGCCGCCCATCGCCGCGATGCTGAAGCTGCGGTAACCGAAGGGCGCCAGGCTCACGAGCGGCTGGGGCGTGCGGCGCAGGTGCCGCGCGGTCCAGGCCAGGCAGGCCAGCCCGGCGGCGGTGCACAGCAGGGCGGGCAGGCGCTCCGCTGCGTCGCCCGCGGCATGCGCGGCCCATTCCAGGCCGCTGATCAACAGGCACAGGCCCGCGATCGCTCCGGCGGCGCCGGGCTTGTCCAGTGGCCGTGGCGTGGGCGCGCCATCCGCGGGTACCCAGCGCAGCACGAGCAGCAGGCCGGCCACGCCGATGGGCACGTTCAGGAAGAAGTTCCAGTGCTATGACGCATAGGTCGTGATGAGGCCGCCCAGCGGCGGCCCCAGCACGGGCGCGAACAGCATGGGCCAGACCAGCAGTCCCGTGATGGCGATGCGGTCCTGCGGACGCGAGCCGCGCAGCGCGATGGCCCGGCCCGCCGGCAGCAGCAGGCCGCCGCCCAGGCCCTGCAAGGCCCGCGCCATGACCAGTTGCAGCGGCGACTGCGCCAGGCCGCACAGCAGCGAAGCCAGCGTGAACACGCCGATGGCCGTGACGAAGACCTTGCGCTGGCCGTGGCGGTCCGCGAGCCAGGATGCCAGTGGCAGCACGGCCGCGCCCGCGAGCAGGTAGACCGTGATGGCTGAACTCAGGTCCAGTGGCGCGATGCCCTGGGCCCGCGCGATGGCCGGCAGCGAGGTGTTCAGGATGGTGCTGTCCAGCAGCAGCATGAACATCACGGCCGCGATGGTCAGCGTGACGCGCCGGTCGGCGGGCGCGTAGCCCTCTGCGTTCGCAGACGGGGCGGTGGAATTGGTTGACATTGTCATCATTGTGGCGCCGTTGGTTGATAAGGTCAACCGTATCGGCAGCGCGTTGGGCGTGGACCGGGGCGACGCGCCGTTCAGGGGGCCAGGGCCCTGGCCGCGGGCAGCAGCGTCGCGCCGCGCCAGGTGCCTTCGTCCACGAGCTGGCGCACGATGTCGAGCAGCACCACGCGCGTGGCCAGGCCGGCCGGCGACAGCTCGTCGTCGGACAGGCTCGCGAGCAGGTTGCGCCGGCGCGGGTGGCGGTCCGTGATGCGCACCGCCGCCAGCGAGGCGTCGTGCACACGGCCCAGTGCCGACGCCGGATGGATGGTGGCGCCGATGCCGGCCCGCACGGCGTCGAACAAGGTGGCCAGCCCGTCGATCTCGGCCACGATGCGGGGCTCGACGCCGACGCGGCGCAGCGCCGCCACGACCTGCGTGCGCAGCGAGCCTGCGCCTTCGCTGGGCAGCACCAGCGGCACCTCGCCGAGCTCGGCCAGGCGTGCCGTGCGCGTGCGCGGCATGCCGGGCAGCTCGGCCGAGCCGATCAGGAACAGGTCCTCGTCGAGCAGCGGCTGAAAGCTCCAGCGGCGGGCTGCGGCCGGATCGAACACGATAGCCAGGTCGACCTGCCGCGCGTTGAGCAGCGCCGTGAGATGGCCCGACAGGCCTTCGACGATGCGCAGCCGGATGTTGGCGTAGCGCATGCGCATGGCGCGCATGAGCGGCACGGCGACCAGCGAGGAGGTGGTGGGCGAGAGCCCGACCGCGACGTCGCCCGACAGCCGGCCCGCCTGCGCCACGCGCGTGGCGGTGTCCACCTGGCGCAGGATCAGCTGGGCCTGCCGGTAGAAGTCCAGGCCCGCCTCGGTGGGCACGACGCCCGTGGACAGGCGCTGCAGCAGCCGCGTGGACAGCTCGCCTTCCAGCGTGCTGATCTGCTGGCTCAGCGTGGAGGTCACGATGCCCAGATCGGCCGCCGCGCGGCCCATGCTGCGCATGTCGACCACGCGCACGAAGTAGCGCAATTGCCGCAGTTCCAAGGCCGGCCTTTCTGAGGCGGGGCCCGCGGCGCCGCCGGGTTGCGGGGCGTTCGATTTTACCGAACACCTCTTGGCTCCCGCCTGCTGGCCGCAGGCGCGGCGCACGCCTAGAGTCGCGGCAGTTTTCCAAGGACCTCCATGCAGCCTGTGCCGCCACCGATGCGCCATCCGAGCCCACCCACGTTGCGCCTGCCCGCAGGGGCCTGGGACACCCATGTCCACGTGTACGGGCCGGCCTCGCAATTCCCGTTCGCGCCCGAGCGCAGCTACACGCCCGAGGACGCCACGGCCGAGCAGCTGCAGGACCTGCACCGTCTGCTGGGCGTGGAGCGCGTGGTGTTCGTGCAGGCCACCGTGCACGGCCACGACAACAGCGCCATGCTGGACGCGATCGCGCGGGACCCGCGCCGGCACCGCGGCATCGCGCTGCTGCCCACGGATGTCGGCCAGGCCGAACTGGCGCGGCTGCATGCCGCGGGCGTGCGCGGCGTGCGTTTCAACTTCGCGCGCCACCTGGGCCAGGCGCCCGACACGGACGCCGTCGCGCGGCTGGCCGACCGCCTGGTGCCGCTGGGCTGGCACCTGCAGTTCTACATGGATGGCAGGGACCTGGCCGGCTACCGGCCCTTCCTCGAAAGCCTGCCCGTGCCCTTCGTGATCGACCATTTCGGCCGCGTGATGGTCGAGGACGGCCCGGACGCGCCGGCTTTGCAGGCCCTGCTCGCGCTCGTGGGCCAGGAGCATGGCTGGGTCAAGATCAGCGGGCCCGAGCGCATCTCCGCGGTCCTGTCCACGGGGGACGTGCCCTATGGCGATGTGGTGCCCGTCGCGCGCCGGCTGCTGCAGGCCGCGCCCCACCGCGTGCTGTGGGGCAGCGACTGGCCGCATCCCAATGTGCGCGAGATCCCCGACGACGGCAAGCTCGTGGACCTGCTCGCGCACTACACGACGGACGCTGCCGTGCTGCGGCGCCTGCTGGTGGACAACCCCACGCGCCTGTACGGAGCGCCCTGATGCCCGGCACCGCCCACCCTGCGGGACGGCAAGCCCCCTGCGCACCGCCGGGGCGGCGCCTCAGGCTGTTCCTGGCCTACACCCAGCCCGAGTTCGCCCAGGCCTACGACGCGGCACTGCTGGCGCGGCTGGAGCGCAGCGTCGACGTGGTGCGCAACCCGGGCCCTGCGGTGCTGGCCGGCCCGGCATTGGCCGAGGCCGCCGCCGGCTGCGAGCTGCTGCTCGCCTACCGCTCCACGCCCGTCGATGCTGCCAGCTTGCAGGCGCTGCCCGGGCTGCTGGCCTGCCTGCGCGCGGCGGTCGACGTCAGCACCATCGATGTGGCCGAAGCATCGCGGCAGGGCATCCTCGTGACGCAGGTGCGGCCGGGTTTCCAGAACGCGGTGGCCGAACTCGGCATGGGCATGCTGGTCGACCTCGCGCGCGGCATCACGGCCCACCGGCTGGGGCCGCAGGGCGGCCATGGGCAGGTGCCGCGCCAGGGCCGCGAACTGCGCGGCGCCACGCTGGGCCTGATCGGCTACGGCGGCATCGCGCGGCGCATGGCCGAACTCGCGCAGGCCTTCGGCATGGAGGTCCAGGCCTGCGACCCCCTGGTGCAGGAGGCCGACATCGCGCTGCGTCCGCTGGATGCCGTGCTCGCCGCGTCCGACTTCGTGGTCTGCCTCGCGCAGGCCAACGCCCAGACGCACCACCTCGTCAACCAGCGCACGCTGGCGCAGATGCAGCGCGGCGCCTTCTTCGTCAACCTCGCGCGCGGCGAACTCGTGGACGAGGACGCGCTGGAGCAGGCGCTGGCGACGGGGCAGCTGGGCGGGGCCGCGCTCGATGTCGGCAGCGCGGCCGACCAGAAGCCGGCCGCGCGCTTCGTGGGCCGGGCGGACGTGGTGCTCACGCAGCACATCGGCGCCACGACCGCGCAGGCGCGCGCTGCGCAGACCCTGGACAGCCTGCTGCAGGTCGAGGCACTGGCCCAGGGGCGCATGCCCTTCGGCGCGGTGAACCCGGCCGCGGCACACCGTTTCGAGCAATGGCGCGCACGCGCAATGGACCCATGACATGACAAACGCTTCCAAGAACCAGACCGTCGTCGTGACCGGCGGCGCCCAGGGCATCGGCTTTTCCATCGCCGAACGGCTGGCCCGGCACGGCTACACGGTGGCCATCGCCGACCTGCGCGGCGCGGCCGCCGCCGCGCAGCGGCTGGACCATGGCGCCATGGGCTTCGAGCTCGACGTCAGCGATGCCGCGGCCGTGCAGGCCGTGATGGCCGAGGCGGCCCGGCCGCACGCGGGCATCCACGGCCTCGTGAACAACGCGGCGGTCTACACCACGCTGCGCAAGCAGCCCTTCGAGCAGATCGCACTGGAGGAATGGCGCCGCGTGTTCCAGGTCAACGTGGAGGGCGTGTTCCACTGCTGCCGCTGCGTGGCCCCCCACATGCGGCAGGCCGGCGGCGGCTCCATCGTCAACCTGTCCTCGGCCACCGTGCTCAAGGGCAATCCGCTGCTGCTGCACTACGTGGCGAGCAAGTCGGCCGTGCTGGGCATGACGCGCGCGCTGGCGCGCGAGTTCGGCGAGTGGGACGTGCGCGTGAACGCGGTGTCGCCCGGGCTCACGCTCAGCGACGGCATCCTGGCCGACGGCACGAACCGCGATGCGCAGCGCGCCGACATCCGCCGCCAGCGCGCCATCCACCGCGACATGCACCCGTCCGACGTGGTC
>DATKFT010001039.1:0-8693 GCA_035544335.1 Pseudorhodoferax sp. | reverse complement strand
GAAGTGAAGCCGCTGCGGAAGGAAGACGCGCCGCAACGCTACAACACCCTGGTGTTCGAGATCAAAGGCCTGATCCACATGAACCCGTATCCGATGGCATTCACTGCCCAAAGCTCGCTCGACCTGGAGACCAGTCGGATGCGCGTCCAATCGATCCACGCCAGCTGACACCATGGACCCGCAACTGCTCGATTACTACAATCGCGAGCTCGTCTACCTGCGCGAACTGGCGGCGGAATTCGCCAGGCAGCACCCGAAGGTCGCGAAACGGCTGGGCATGCAAGGCATCGAGGTGGCCGACCCCTACGTGGAGCGACTGATCGAGGCGTTCTGCTTCCTGTCGGCGCGCACCGAGATCAAGCTCGATGCAGAGTTCCCCCGCTTCACGCAGCGCCTGCTCGAGGTGATCTACCCCAACTTCGTCGCGCCGACGCCGTCGATTGCGGTGGCGCAGTTCCATCCAAGCCAGAGCGAAGGTGACTTTGCGCGCGGCGTGCAGGTGCCGCGCGGCACGGAACTCAACGCGGCGACCGCGCCCGGCGAGAAGACGGCCTGCCAGTTCAGGACCACGCAGCCGCTGACGCTGTGGCCGGTCGAGATCACGGACGCGCGGCTCACCGGCATTCCGCCCGATGTCAAGGGACCGGAGCGCTATGTGCCCGCCCACGTGACCGTGCAGGGCGCCCTGCGGCTGCGCCTGCGCTGCACGCGCGACGCCACCTTCGACCAGTTGCCCGGCCTGGATCACCTGCCGGTCTACCTGTGCGGCGACGACCTGATCGCCTCGCAACTTTTCGAACTGCTGCACAGCGCCGGCGTGGCGACGCTGATCGGGGCGCCCGGGACCCTGGGCGAGCGCCCCGGTGCCGTGGCGCAGGATGCGGTCGGCTACGTAGGCATGGGACCGGGCGAAGGCGCGCTGCCCTTGCAGTGGAACAGTTTCCACGGCCACAACCTGCTGCATGAGTACTTCGCTTGCCCGCAACGCTTCTATTTCTTCGGCCTCAACCGGCTGGCGCAGGGGTTGGGCCGGATCCGCGGCAAGGAAGCCGAGATCGTGGTGCTGCTGTCAAAGCCGCCCCGGGACCTGGCCAGCAAGGTCGACCGCGAACAGTTCGCGCTGTTCTGTACCCCGGTGGTCAACCTGTTTCCCAGGCGCACCGATCGCATCGAGGTCTCGCCCGGCCGCGCCGAGTTTCATCTGGTCGCCGACCGCCAGCACCCGCTGGACTTTGAGATCCACGCTGTCATGCGGCTCAGCGCACAGCGGTCCCGGCACAGCGCAGGCATCGATTTCCGCCCGCTCTTCACCACCCTGAATGGCGATGAGGGCAACCACGGCCGCTATTTTTCGCTGCGGCGCGAGCGTCGGCTGGTCTCCGAGCTGGCCCGCAAGTACGGCACCCGCACGGCGTACGTCGGCACCGAGCTGTTCGTCTCGCTGGTGGACCAGAACGAAGCGCCCTATCCGGACGCGCTGCGCTACCTGTCCGCGCAAGCGCTGGTCACCAATCGCGACCTGCCCAACCTGGTACCACGCAACGGCCGCTACGACCTGACCCCGGCCGCTTCCATCCCCGTGGACGGGATCGGCCTGATCCGCGCGCCGTCGGCGCCGCGGCCGCCCTACGCGGATGGCGAGATGGCGTGGCGGCTGATACGGCTGCTGGGCTTCAACTACCTGTCGCTGACCGAACTGGAGCCCCGCCGGGGCGGCCGGGGCCTGCGCGACATGCTGCGCCTGTTCGTGGCGAACGACGACCTCGCGCACCAGCGGCAAATTCAAGGCCTGGCCGGCGTCGACGTGAAGCCGGTCATGCGCCGGCTGCCAGGCAGCGGGCCGCTGATCTATGGCCGCGGCATCCAGTGCCGGCTCACGGTGGACGAAGCCGGCTTCTCCGGCATCAGCCCCTACCTGTTCGGCGTGGTGCTGGAGCATTTCCTGGCACGCCACGTCTCGGTCAATGTCTTCACGCAAACCGAACTGCACGCGATGCAGCGCGGCCTGGTGCATCGCTGGCCCGTGCGCATGGGCGGCCGCGGCGCGGTGTAGCCATGCGCAAAGGCAACGACGACACGGTGCCGCCACCGGCGGCGGCCACGCCGGAAGACTATGCCGGCCAGGCGCCGTGGAAGCTGAGCTTCCTGGGCCTCCTGCGGCATCTGTCCGCACGGCACCCCGGCCTGCCCCCGATCGGACTGGCACGCCGGCCCTGCGACGAGCCGTTCAGGGCGGGCCAGCAGGCCGCGCTCACCTTCGCGCCGCGCGAGATCGCGCAGGTGCGGCGGCAGTCCGGCCGGCTCAAGGTGCAACTGTTCGGGCTGGGCATGCTGGGACCCAACGGGGCCCTGCCGATTCACGTGACCGAAATCGTGCGCGAGCGCAGCGCGGCACACCACGACGACACCACGGCCGAGTTCCTGGACCTGTTCCATCATCGCGCCTTCACGCAGTTCTATCGTGCGTGGGCAAGCGCGCAGGCCACCGCGGGCCTGGACCGGCGCGACGACGAGGTGTTCTCGCGTTATATCGGCTGGCTGTCGGGCAATGAAGCCGGCGAAATCGCGCACAGCCCGCTGCCGCCGCACGCGCGGCTCGCTGCAAGCGCGCACCAGGTGCGCGAAGCCCGCAATCCGGACGGCATCGCGGCCACGCTCTCGCACTTCTTCGGCGTGCCCGTCAGGCTGGAGGAGTACGTATTGCACTGGATCGCCGTCGATGCGGCCGAACACAGCCGCCTGGGACACCCGGGCGCCCCGGGCGTGATGGGGCAAGGCGCCATGCTGGGCGAAATGGTGCCTGACCGCCAGCACAAGTTCCGCCTGGTGATCGGCCCGCTCGGGTTGCAGCAATACCTGAACTTCACACCGAACGGCAGGGACCTTGCCACGCTCATTGAATGGGTGCGCGCCTTCGTCGGTTTCGAGTTCGTCTGGGAGGCAGAGCTGCAGGTAATGCCGGAAGCAGCGCCCCCTGCGGTGCTGGGCTCGCAGGAGCGCCTCGGCTGGTCCACATGGCTGGGCGAACCGGATCGCGGCCGGGCCATCACCGGAATGGTATTCGAGCCCGAACACTACGCAACGCCATGACCAGAACCCACAAGGCCAAGCCCGTGCCGGTGCCGGCACCGGATTTCCCCTTCCCAGAACTGCTGGAACCGATCGCCCCCGACCGGCCATGCGGTGACGACCTGGAGTACGACCCCGAGTTCATCGTGCTGCAGGCCCGGGCAGCGCCCAAACCCGACGCACAGTACGGCAGCTTTGTCAGCGAGCCCGAGGCCGTTAACTGGGCGGACCTGGAGCGGGACTGCCGGCGCCTGCTGCTGCGCACGCGCGACCTGCGTATCCTGGTGCTGCTGCTGCGCTGCCGTACCCGGCTAGGCCAGTCCAGCGGCCTGCGCGACGGGCTCGCGGCGATGGCGCGGCTGCTGGCAACGTGGCCGGATGCCATCCACCCGCAGCTATGCGTCGATGGCGAGGCCGATCCCGCGATGCGCGCCAATGCGCTGGCAGCGCTGACCGACCCGGAAGGACTGATGCGGGACGTGCGCGAACTCACCATCACCGGCAACGCGGCGCTTCGGCTGCAGATCCGCGATGTCGAGCGTTCACTTGGCATGCCGCGGCCAGCTGACGCGCTGGCACCGGAATCGGTGCGGCTGCACTTGCAGGCGCTGCGCCAGCAGAACAGCCCAGCCCTCGCGGCGCTGGACGAGGCCACCGCTCATGCAGCGGCCATTGAGCGCTGGGCGAAAGCCAATCTGCAGGAGAACGGTCCTGACCTGAGCCCGTTGCTAAAGCTGCTTGGCATGCTGACCACCCCGGTCGCGACCGCGCCGGCAGCGCCTGGCGCTGCGACAGCCGCCGCGGCACGAGCCTGCGTGTCTGCCGAATGCCCTTCCGATACCGATGCGGCGGGCAGTCCTTGTGCCAGCGCGGCCGCCGTGCACCCGCAAAAGCCGCGCGATCAGCCACGCGATCGCGATGCCGCGCTGGCCGGCATCCGCAGCGCGCGTGAGTGGTTCGAGATCCACGAGCCCAGCAGCCCGGTGGCACTGCTGCTCAGGCAGGCGGAACGGCTGGCCGGCAAGCGCTTCGATGAGGTATTCCAGGCGCTCCCCGCCGAGCTGGTCGAGCGCTGGACGCGGGACATGTAGTCGCACTGGCGCAAGCTACTCCAGCATCGCCCGGTGCCTGCCCAGCGCTTCCTGCACGATCTCCAGCAGCCCGCTGCCGGCATCGGCATCCACATGCCCCAGCAAGGCCCGGCGCATGCGCGGCTCCCAGAAGCGCTTGATATGCCCGGCAATATCCGCGACCGCCTCGTCGCGATCGGGCATGGCTTCGAAGAAGCTGCCGATCTGGTTGGCCATGGTGATGAGGTTGTCGATCTTCATGCCAGACTCTGGTGGGTGCTGCTGTGCTGCAGACGTTCGGGATGGGCGTACACCACGTGCGCGCCGGCGCGCACGAAGCCGGCCAGGGTGATGCCGGCCTGCTCGGCCAGGCGCACGGCCAGCGCGGTCGGTGCGGACACCGCCGCCAGCACGCCGGCGCCGATGGCGGCGGTCTTCAGCACCATTTCATAGCTTGCACGGCTGGTCACCAGCACCGCGCCGCCGGCGATGTCATCGCCGCTGCGCGCGAGCGCGCCGGCCAGCTTGTCCAGCGCGTTGTGGCGGCCCACGTCCTCGCGTACCAGCGAGACGTGGCCGTCGGCGCGCAGCCAGGCGGCGGCGTGGGCCGCGCCGGTATGGCGCTGCAAGGCCTGGCGCAGCTGCAGTTGCACGAAGGCGGCCTGGATCACGTCGGTGTGGAAGCTCGCCGTGCTTTGCACCGGCGCCGGCGCGCGCATCACCTGTTCCAGCGATTCGCTGCCGCAGAGGCCGCAGCCGGTGCGCCCGGCCAGCGAGCGGCGCCGGTCCTTGAGCCGCATGAACGCCGCCGAAGCGATGTCCAGCTGCACGGCGATGCCATGCGGGCGCATGTCGATGTCGATGTCGTAGACCTCGCGCGCGCTGCCGACGATGCCTTCGCTCAGGCTGAAGCCGAGCGCGAAGTCTTCCAGGTCGGCGGGCGTGGCCAGCATCACCGCGTGCGAGATGCCGTTGTACTCCAGCGCCACCGGCACCTCCTCGGCCACCTCGTCGGGGCTCAGCATCAGTTCGCCGCCGCGCCAGCGGTTGACGGCGAAGGTGCTGTGGGTCGGTGTCGCGGTATCTTCCACCGCGGCCGGTTCAAGTTCCGGCGAAGGCATGCAGCGCATCATGGCGTGGCCCTCCGCTCAGCCCGCGGCCTGCGCCGGGTCGGCGCTGGCCGCCTCCAGCAGCCGCAGCTGGGTCGCGTTGAAGTCCTGGTACTGGCGCTGCCATGCCGACGGCTGCGCCACCGGCAGCACCTGCACCGCGGTGACCTTGTACTCGGGGCAGTTGGTGGCCCAGTCGGAATTGTCGGTGGTGATCACGTTGGCGCCGGACTCGGGGAAGTGGAAGGTGGTGTAGACCACGCCCGGCTGCATGCGCTCGCTGACGATGGCGCGCAGCACGGTGTCTCCGGCCCGGCTCTGCACGCCGACCCAGTCGCCGTCCTTGATGCCGCGCTCCTCGGCATCGTGCGGATGGATCTCGAGCCGGTCCTCGGCGTGCCAGTGGACGTTGTCGGTGCGCCGCGTCTGTGCGCCGACGTTGTACTGCGACAGGATGCGCCCGGTGGTCAGGATCAGCGGGAAGGCTCGCGTGATCTTCTCGGTGGTGGGCACGTACTTGGTGATGATGAACTTGCCCTTGCCGCGCACGAAGGCATCGATATGCATGGTCGGCGTGCCTTCCGGCGCGTCGGCGTTGCATGGCCACTGGATGCTGCCCAGCTCGTCCAGGCGCTTGTAGCTGACACCCGCGAAGGTCGGCGTCAGCCGCGCGATCTCGTCCATGATCTCGGACGGATGCTTGTAGTCCATCGGGTAGCCGAGCGCATTGGCCAGCAGCATGGTGGCCTCCCAATCGGCATAGCGCGCCTTGGGCGGCATCACCTTGCGCACGCGCGAGATGCGGCGCTCGGCGTTGGTGAAGGTGCCGTCCTTTTCCAGGAACGACGAGCCCGGCAGGAATACGTGCGCGTACTTGGCGGTCTCGTTAAGGAAGATGTCCTGCACCACGATGCAATCCATCGACGACAGCGCCTCGGACACGTGTTGCGTGTTCGGGTCCGACTGCACGATATCCTCGCCCTGGCAGTACAGGCCCTTGAAGCTGCCGGCCAGCGCGGCCTCGAACATATTGGGGATGCGCAGGCCCGGCTCGGGGCTGATCTCGACATTCCACGCCGATTCGAACAGCCCGCGCACGGTCGAATCCGACACATGGCGATAGCCAGGCAGTTCATGCGGGAACGAACCGATATCGCACGAGCCCTGCACGTTGTTCTGCCCGCGCAGCGGGTTCACGCCCACGCCTTCGCGGCCGATATTGCCGGTGGCCATGGCCAGGTTGGCAATGCCCATCACGGTGGTGGAGCCTTGCGCATGTTCGGTCACGCCAAGGCCGTAGTAGATCGCTGCGTTGCCGCCGGTGGCGTACAGGCGTGCGGCGCCGCGCAGTTGTTCGGCGGGAACGCCGGTAACCCCGGCCATCGCCTCGGGCGAGTTCTCCGGCAGCGAGACAAAGTCGCGCCATTGATGGAACGCGCGATCCTCGCAGCGCTCGGCAATGAAGGCTTCGTTAAGCAGGCCTTCTGTGACGATCACGTGGGCCAGCGACGTCACCAGCGCGACGTTGGTGCCCGGACGCAGCTGCAGGTGATAGTCGGCGCGGATGTGCGGGGAATCGACCAGGTCGATGCGGCGCGGATCGACCACGATCAGCTTCGCGCCGGCGCGCAGGCGCTTCTTCATGCGCGAGGCAAAGACCGGGTGGCCGTCGGTCGGGTTGGCGCCGATCACCATGATCACGTCGGCCTTCTCGACCGACTTGAAGGTCTGCGTGCCCGCCGACTCGCCCAGCGTCTGCTTCAGGCCATAGCCGGTCGGCGAATGGCACACGCGCGCGCAGGTGTCGACGTTGTTGTTGCCGAACGCGGCGCGCACCAGCTTCTGCACCAGGTAGCCCTCTTCATTGGTGCAGCGCGACGACACGATGCCGCCGATCGAATCCTTGCCGTGCTGCGCCTGGATGCGCTTGAACGCCGACGCGGCATAGTCGATGGCTTCTTCCCACGACACTTCGCGCCACGGATCGGTGATCTTCGCGCGGATCATCGGCTTGAGGATGCGGTCCTTGTGCGTAGCGTAGCCCCACGCAAAGCGGCCCTTGACGCAGGCGTGGCCCTCGTTGGCCTTGCCGTCCTTGTGCGGCACCATGCGCACCACTTCATTGCCCTTCATCTCGGCCTTGAACGAACAGCCCACGCCGCAATAGGCGCAGGTGGTCACGGTGCTGTGCGAGGGCTGGCCGAACTTGATAATCGAAGTCTCGGTCAGCGTCGCGGTCGGGCAGGCCTGCACGCAGGCGCCGCACGAGACGCAGTCCGATTCCATGAACGGCTGGCTGGTGCCGGGCGAGACGCGCGCATCGAAGCCGCGGCCGCTGATGGTCAGCGCGAAGGTGCCCTGCGTTTCCTCGCAGGCGCGCACGCAGCGGTTGCAGACGATGCACTTGGACGGGTCGTAGGTGAAGTAAGGATTGGATTCGTCCTTCTTCATCTGCGTGTGCGTGGCGATCGGCGCAGCGTCCGGGCCGCCGTCGTTGTAGCGCACCTCACGCAGGCCGACCACCCCGGCCATGTCCTGCAACTCGCAATTGCCGTTGGTCGGGCAGGTCAGGCAATCGAGCGGGTGGTCGGAGATATACAGCTCCATCACGCCGCGGCGCAGGTCGGCGAGCTTGTCGCTCTGGGTCCTGACTTTCATGCCGGCCTCGACCGGCGTGGTGCACGAGGCCGGATAGCCACGGCGCCCTTCGATCTCGACCAGGCACAGCCGGCACGAGCCGAAGGCTTCCAGGCTGTCGGTGGCGCACAGCTTGGGCACGGCGATCTGCGCTTGCATCGCGGCGCGCATCACCGACGTGCCGGCAGGCACGGTGACGCTGACGCCGTCGACCTCCAGCGTGACCAGTTCGGTCGATGGGCTCGCGGGTGTGCCGAAATCAATCTCGTTGCGGGCGTTCATGGCGGTTTGTCTCCCGTGTCGCTGCTGGACCTGGCTCAGGCGGCCCTGGCCGGATTGGAGGCGAGGCCGAAGTCCTCGGGGAATTCGTTCAGCGCGGACAGCACCGGGTACGGCGTCATGCCGCCCATCGCGCACAGCGAGCCGTTGAGCATGGTGTCGCACAGGTCGCGCACCAGCTTGACGTGCTTCACCGGCTGCTCGCCGGCGATGATGCGGTCCATCACTTCGACGCCGCGGGTCGAGCCGATCCGGCACGGCGTGCATTTGCCGCACGACTCGATCGCGCAGAATTCCATCGCGTAGCGCGCCTGCCTGGCCATGTCGACGGTCTCGTCGAACACCACGATGCCGCCGTGGCCGACCACGCCGCCGAACGCGGCATAGGCTTCATAGTCCAGCGGCACGTCGAAGCGCGACTCGGGCAGGTAGGCGCCCAGCGGGCCGCCCACCTGCACCGCGCGGATGGCGCGGCCGCTGCGCGTGCCGCCGCCGTAATCGACCAGCAGCTCGCGCAGCGTGACGCCGA
>DATKFT010001038.1:0-5044 GCA_035544335.1 Pseudorhodoferax sp. | reverse complement strand
CGGGCCATTTCGGCGCCTTCATGTTCGGCGACGCGGTCGGCATCCGGCCCGAGGCCGTGCACTACAAGAGCACGGGCGACGCCATGAGCGGCATCTTCGGCGGCGACGTGTCGGGCGTGTTCGCCAGTGCCGGCCTGGCGGCGCCCAACGTCAAGTCGGGCAAGCTCGTCGCGCTGGCCAGCACGGGCGCACAGCGCACGGCCGCCTTGCCCGAGGTGCCGACCTTCAAGGAGCAGGGCTACGCCAGCCTGGAGTTCAACTCCTGGTTCGGCATCGTGGCCCCGGGCAAGACGCCGCCCGAGATCGTGGCCAGGCTCAATGCCGACATCGTGCGCGCCATGCGCTCGCCCGATGGCCAGAAGAAGATGGAAGACGCGGGCTTCCGCGTGACGGGCACGACGCAGCAGGAATTCGCCGCCCTCATCGCCGCGGACACGGCCAAGTGGGGCAAGGCCGTCGCCGCGACCGGCTTCAAGGCCGACTGAGAAGACCGAGAACCCATCCTGGAGGAGACATGCAGATGAAGAACACCCCCATCGCCGTTCCGCTGTCCGCGCTCGCGCTGGCCCTGCTCGCCGGCTGCGGCGGCAGCGGCGACAGTTCGCGGCGCGAGCTGGACGCCAAGGCAGCCGAAGCCGCCTGTACCGACATGGCGACGCAGGCCGGCCTGCCGGCCACCACGCTCACGACCCGCTACGTGGCGGGCGGCACGCGCCGCCCCGGCACGGCGACCACGGGCGACTTCCTGGGCGGCCACTGCGTGGTGACGGGCAGCCGCGATGCGCGCACGGGCGTGGACGGCAAGCCCTACGCGATCGGCTTCGAGCTGAGCCTGCCGGACCGCTGGAACGGCCGCTTCCTGTACCTGGGCGGTGGCGGCAACGACGGCACGCTGCGCGACACCTCGCTGTCGTCCAGCATCTCCATCGGCACGCCGTCGCCGCTGGGGCAGGGCTATGCCGTGGTGTCCGCCGATGCCGGCCACCAGGGCGCGAGCGCGAGTTTCGGCGCCGACCCGCAGGCGCGCATCGACCACGCCTACAACGCGCACGACAAGACCGCGCAATCGGCCAAGGCGCTCATCGCATGGCGCTACGGCCAGGCGGCCAACTACTCCTATTTCTCGGGCTGCTCGGGTGGCGGGCGCCAGGGCATGATGTTCTCGCAGCGTTTTCCGGATTACTTCGACGGCATCACGGCCGGCGCGCCGGCCATGCGCGTGTCCAGCGGCGCCACGGTCGCGGCGATGTGGAACAACCGCAAGTTCACCGACATCGCGCCGCCGGGCGCGGACGGAAAGCCCGTGCTGTCGCAGGCCTTGTCCAACGGCGATCTGGACCTCGTCGCCGATGCGGTGCTGGCGGCCTGCGACGCGGGCGACGGCGTGGCCGATGGCATGGTGCACAACACGCGTGCCTGCCGCTTCGACCCGGCCGTGTTGCAGTGCACGGGCGCCAAGGCCGACAGCTGCCTGAGCGCGGCCCAGGTCGGCGCGCTCAAGGACGTGTTCGGGGGACCGAAGAACTCCGCAGGCCAGCCGCTGTACGTGACCCAGCCCTGGGATGCGGGCATCCGCAACGCCGGCTGGCGCGCCTGGACGCTGGGCAGCTCCGCCACGTCCAGACCCAACTCCGCTTACAACACGCTGATGCTGGACGCGCTGCGCAACGAGTTCTTCACGCCGCCGGACCCGGGTTTCGACGCGCTGGCCTTCAACTTCGACACCGACCCCGCGCGCATGCAGGCCTTCTCGGAGGTCTACGACACCTACCGCGACGACCGCCTGAGCGGTTTCAAGGCACGCGGCGGCAAGCTGCTGTTCGTCCACGGCATGTCCGACCCCATCTTCTCGGCCGACGAGGTGGTGGAATACTACGAGCGCCTGGCGGCGAACAACGGTGGCATCGCGGCCACGCAGGGCTTTGCACGCACCTACCTCGTGCCCGGCATGACGCACTGCTCGGGCGGCCCGGCCACCGACACCTACGACTCGCTGCAGGCCATGGTGGACTGGGTGGAGAAGGGCGTGGCGCCCGACAGCATCGCCGCGCGCGCCAGTGCCACCAGCGCCTACTTCCCGAACCGCACGCGGCCGCTGTGCGCCTACCCCAAGTTCGCGAAGTACAAGGGCACGGGCAGCATCGAGGACGCGGCCAGCTTCAGCTGCGAGACGAACTGAGCGGGGCAGGGCGGCGCGCGCCCTGACGGGGCGTTCACGGTCTAAGATGCGCCGCCCATGACCGACGCCAAGCCCGCCTCCTCCCCGCGCCGCAAGAGCGTGCGTGCCGTCAAGCCCGAGGGCCAATGGCACCATGGCAACCTGCGCGAATCGCTGATCCAGTGGGGCACGCACCTGCTGGACACCGAGGGCAGCGAGGCCATGAGCCTGCGTGCCACGGCCAAGCTGGCCGGCGTCTCGCAGGGCGCGCCGGCCCACCACTTCGGCGACAAGAACGGCCTGCTGGCGGCCATCGCGGCCCAGGGTTTTCGCGACCTCGTGTCGCAGCGCCAGCGGCGGCTGGCCTCGGTCGATGCGGACGATGGACCGGCCCAGCTGCGCGCGGTGCTGCTGACCTACATCGCATTCGCCCAGGCCCATCCGGCCCGCTTCCAGCTCATGTTCGGCCCGCTGCTGGGCCGGCGCGACGACTATCCCGAACTGGTCGAGGCCGGCACGGCCTCGTTCGCCATGCTGCGCAGCGTGGTGCTGCCGCTGCTGCCCGCGCCGCGCGCCGACACGCTGACCGAGGACGAGGTGGCCAACATCGTCTGGGCCGCAACCCACGGCCTGGCCACGCTGCGCATGCACGGGCGCGGCGCGCCCATCCGCACCGGCCCACGCCAGAGCACCGAGCAGATCGGCGAAGCCCTGGTTCGCTTCTGTCTGCTGGCCATCGCCGGCCTGGCGGCCGACCCCGCCTGACACCTGCGCGACTTGCGGTGCGGGTCGCGTGCTGCTAATCTCGCGCTCAACTAGACAGTGCCTAGTTCGGCACAGCGACGGAAGTACAACGGAAGTAGAACGGAGACCCGCATGCATCCCACCCTGGTGTTCGCAGACCAGACCTGGTCGCCCGCGGCGATGGCCGCGCTCGCCGACCGCATCTCGGGCGGGCTGCGCGCGCTCGGCGTGCGCGAGGGCGACACCGCCGCCGTCATGCTGCGCAACGGGCCGGCCTACGTGGCCGCGGCCATCGCCTGCCGGCGCGCAGGCGTCTACCTGGTGTCCATCAACTGGCACTTCAAGGCGGCCGAAGCGGGCTTCCTGCTGGCCGACAGCGGCGCGCGCGTGCTGCTCGTGCACGACGATCTGCTGGCGCAGATCGCGGGCGGCGTGCCCGACGGCGTGGCCGTGCAGGCCGTGCCGCACGACGAGGGGCGGGGCGCACAGGACGGCGGCTGGGCCGCAGCGTTCGCGCAGGGCCAGGCGCCGCTGCCGCCGGCCACGGGCGTGGCCTTCAACACCGTGGTCTACACCTCGGGCACGACGGGGCGGCCCAAGGGCGTGCGCCGGCTGCCTGTGCCCGCCGAGCGGCGCGCCGCGCTCGAGGCCGCGAACCAGCAGGTCGGGCGCACGGTCTACGGGGTCACGGCCGCATCGCACGCGCTGCTGAGCGCGCCCATGTACCACAGCGCCACCATGGCCTTCGTGCAGACTTGCTGCAGCGTGGGCGCCACGCTGGTGCTGGAGCCGGGCTTCGCGGCCGAGCGCACGCTGGCGCTGATCGAGGCGCACCGCATCACGCACGCCTACCTCGTGCCCACCATGTACCAGCGCCTGCTCGCACTGCCGGACGCGGTCCGCAGCCGCCACGACCTGTCCTCGCTGCAGCAGGTCTCGTCCACGGGCTCGCCCTGCGCGCCGGAACTCAAGCGCCGCATGATCGACTGGTTCGGCCCCGTCATCACCGAGGCCTACGGCTCCAGCGAGGCCGGCTACACCACCTTCATCGACAGCGCCAGCTGGCTGCAGCGCCCGGGCTCGGCCGGGCGCGCGCTGGGCCAGGCGCAGCTGCGCATCCTCGACGCCGACGGCGCACCGGTGCCGGCCGGCCAGATGGGCTTGATCTACGTGCACCAGCCGGCCGTGCCCGACTTCAGCTACATCGGCCGCGACGAGGCGCGTGCGGCCATTGGCCGCGATGGCCTGGTCACGCTGGGCGACATGGGCTACCTGGACGCCGACGGCTACCTGTTCATCTGCGACCGGCAGTCCGACATGGTGATCTCGGGCGGCGTGAACATCTACCCGGCCGAGATCGAGGCCGAGCTCTTGACCATGCCCGGCGTGGCCGACGCGGCCGTGTTCGGCATCCCCGACGCCGAGTTCGGCGAGGCGCTGGCCGCCGCCGTGCAGCCGCGGCCGGGCGCCGCGCTGGACGCGGCCACCGTGCAGGACTGGCTGCGCGAGCGCCTGGCCAACTACAAGGTGCCGCGCACCATCGCCTTCCACGACAGCCTGCCGCGCGAGGACACCGGCAAGATCTTCAAGCGCAGGCTGCGCGAACCCTATTGGGAAGGCGTCGCGCGCCGCATCTGAACCCCTGCCTTCCGCATCCGAATCCGACCACCCAAGGAGAACTGCCGCCATGAGCCTGCCCCCCATCCTGTCCGAACGCCTGCGCCTGCCTGCCGTGGCCTCGCCGCTGTTCATCATCTCCAACCCCGACCTGGTCATCGCGCAGTGCAAGGCCGGCATCGTGGGTTCGTTCCCGGCCCTCAACGCACGGCCGGCCGAGCAGCTGGAGGTCTGGCTGGAGCGCATCACGACGGAGCTGGCCGAATACGACAGGCTGCACCCCGAGGCGCCCTCGGCACCGTTCGCGGTCAACCAGATCGTGCACCGCTCCAACGACCGGCTGGAGCACGACATGGCCGTCTGCGCCAGGTTCAAGGTGCCCATCGTGATCACCTCGCTGGGCGCGCGCACCGAGATCAACGAGGCCGTGCACGGCTGGGGCGGCATCGTGCTGCACGACGTGATCGACAACGCGTTCGCGCGCAAGGCCATCGCCAAGGGCGCCGACGGCCTGATCGCGGTGGC
>DATKFT010001037.1:0-2503 GCA_035544335.1 Pseudorhodoferax sp. | reverse complement strand
GCGTCCGCGGCGGCCTCGGCCGGCAGCGCGCGTGCGAACACCGTGCGGCCGTCGCCGTCGACGAGCAGCAGCCCCAGGTCGCCGTGGCCGGCCAGCATGTCGTCCAGCAGGTGCGGCAGTTCGCCGGGGCGGTGCAGCTCGTGGCCCTCCGCCAGCAGCTCGCGCAGGGCGGTCTCCTTCTGTGCGAGCGTCTCGTGCCGGCGCTCGGCCAGCGTCCAGTCCAGCGCGAGATACAGCGCGGCGCAGACCAGGCCCAGCCCGGCCAGCGACTGCAGCGCAAGCCACAGCGACAGCCTTGCACCCAGGCCGCGCTGCATCAGGGCGCGTCCCGCGTTTCGAGCACGTAGCCCATGCCGCGCACCGTGTGCAGCAGCGGCCGCGCGAACGGGCGATCCACCTTGTCGCGCAACCGGCGCACGGCCACCTCGACCACGTTGGTCTCGCTGTCGAAGTTCATGCCCCAGACCTGCGATGCCAGCTCGGTGCGCGAGACCACCGCGCCTTGGCGCCGCAGCAGCAGCGTGAGCAGGTTGAACTCCTTGTTGGTCAGGTCCACGCGCTGGCCGGCGCGCACCACGCGGCGCCGGATCAGGTCCACCTCCAGGTCGGCCAGGCGCAGCACCGTGGCCTCGGCCGGCGTCGCCGAGGCACGCCGCAGCAGGCCCTGGATGCGCGCGACCAGCTCGGAGAACGCGAAGGGTTTGACCAGGTAGTCGTCGGCGCCGCTGCGCAGGCCGCGCACGCGGTCCTCGACCTCGCCGCGCGCGGTCAGCATGAGCACCGGCGTCTGCCGGCTCTGGCGCAGCGCGGCCAGCACCGCCAGGCCATCGAGCCCGGGCAGCATGCCGTCCAGCACGATGAGGTCGTAGGCGTGCTGCGCCGCCGCCTCCAGGCCGGTCACGCCGTCGTGGGCCAGGTCCACCGCGAAGCCTTCCTCGCGCAGGCCTTTTTGCAGGTACAGCGCGAGCTTGGTTTCGTCTTCGATCACCAGCAATTGCATGGCGCATTGTGGGCTGCTGCGGCACGCCACGGCGATGACAAATTTGTCATCGAGGCTGTCGCCGAAGCGGCATCGTGGACGGCTACACTCGCGCCGCTGCCGCCACGCAGCCACCCATTCCATGCGCCGCTTCTTCTTCGTCGTGCTGATGTTCGTGCTCATGCTGCAGACCACCTGGTCGGCGGCGGCCGATGTCTGCCGGCACGAAACGGCGTCGCCCGCGCCGGCGCATTTCGGCCACCACGTGCACCAGGATGCATCTTCGGACGCGCAGCAGCCGATCCCGTCCGAGGGCGGCGCGCAGCTGCCGCACCTCGATTGCGTGGGCTGCCACGGCGGCCTGTGCGCCGTGCTGCCGGACTGGCCGGCAGCGCTGTCGGCCGTGCTGCCCGCGGGCGGGCATGCCACGCCCTACCGGCGCAGCATCACGGACGGCCTGCCCGAGCGGCTGATCCGCCCACCCCACCGTTTCCTCGCTTAGGGCCTCTTCGCCCTGAGGCCTTGCCCGGCCCCGCCACGGGGCTGGTTCGCGGACGGCCGTCCGCTGCAACGAGGATTCGCATGTTTTGGAAGTTTTCGCGCCGGCGGGCCTGCCGCCGGCTGGTGGCCGCCGTGCTGGCATTGGCCAGCCTGCCGGTGCTGGCCCAGACGCCGGCGGCCCCGGCCCCGGCCATGAGCCTGGCCGAGGCCTTTGCCCAGGCCTGGGCCCGGCAGCCCGACCAGGCGGGCGCCGCCCTGCGGCGCGACGCCGGCCAGGCCCAGCGCGAGGCGGCCGACCGATGGACGCCCGAGCCGCCGGCCCTGGAGGCGGCGCTCAAGTCGGACCGGCTGAGCGGCAACGAGGGCGCGCGCGAGCTCGAGGCCGGCCTGGCCGTGCCGCTGTGGTTGCCCAACGAGCGCGCGCTGACGCAGGCCCAGGCCGATGCCGCCCAACTCGCGCTGCAAAGCCGCTTGCGCGCGGCGCAGTGGCGCCTGGCCGGGCCGTTGCGCGAGGCCTGGTGGGCCCGGCAACTGGCCTTGCTGGAGCAGCAGGCCGCCGCGGCGCGCGAGGACAGCGCGGCCCGGCTGGCCCAGGACGTGGCGCGCCGTGTGGCGGCCGGCGACCTCTCGCGTGCCGACCAGAACCAGGCCGAGGGCGCGCTCGCGCTGGCCCAGGCCGAACGCGCCGAGGCCGGCGCGGCCGTGGTGCAGGCGCGCCAGGAGCTGGCAGCGCTGGGCGTGCAGGTGCAGGCAGAGGCCGCCGAAGGCCTGGAGGCACGGGAAGCTGCCGTGCCGGCCGCCGAACCCCTGCCCGCACCCGAGCTGGGACCGGCCGATGCCGCGCACCCCGCGCTGGCCGAACTCGAGGACCGCGCCCGCCTGGCCCGCCAGGCGCAGGAGCTGGCCGCCGTGCAAAAGCGCGCCAACCCCGAACTGGCCGTGCTGGTCACGCGCGAGCGCGGCGCGCGCGGCGAGTCCAACGCGCACAGCCTGAGCTTGGGCCTGCGTGTGCCGCTGGGCTCG
>DATKFT010001036.1:0-9114 GCA_035544335.1 Pseudorhodoferax sp. | reverse complement strand
ACGCCCGCACAGTTCGGCGCGTTCATGCAGGCCGAGCTGGCCAAGTACCAGCAGCTCGTGAAGGCCTCGGGCGCACAGGTGGATTGATCCGTAGCCGGCAGCGCTGCCCGGCGCCGTCCGACACCTGCACGACCCGCCCGCCAGCATGCTCTGCACAGGGAGCGCGCATTCCGCGCGCCCATGCCCGGGGAGCACCGTCATGGAAACACTGCTGGTCATCGCAGCCGTGGGCTGTGTCTGCTGGTTCTGCCGCGCCGTGCCCTGAAGGCCTGCGGCCGCCACGAAAAAGGGCTGCCCGTAGACAGCCCAAGTCGATGCATCCGCTTCCCAGAAAGCACCTTGTCTGGATGCACCGAGATCCCATCATGGCCGGGGCCGCCTGCCGCGCTTGTAGGAAGGCGGCCCTTCGCCTGGCAAGTCAAACGCCCAGGGCCTCGCGCACGATCTGCGCGCCGATGTCGAACTCGAAATCGGCGATCGCCTGCTGCAGCGCATCGAAGGCCTCTGCGTCCAGGGCCTGGCGCAGCGTCGCTGCCTCCTCGGCGACCAGTGACTGGGCATCCGCATCGTTGTCGGCCAGCAGGCCTGCGAGACGCTGAAGCAGGTGGTCTGCGCGCTCGCGCGAAGCCGTGGACGTTGCGGGCGTCGCGGGCGCCCTGGCAGGCGGAGCAGCCGTCTCTCGCCACAGCTGACGCTCCAGGGCCTGCACCAGGGCGGCCAGCGGCAGGGCAGTGGCATCGAGCAGATGCTCGACACGTTGCGCGTCGAGCGGCGCGCGCAATGCTTCTTCGAGTGCCGCCGCGCGCTCGGACACCAGCACGGCCCCGATGTTGCCGGCCACGCCCTTGAGCGTGTGCGCGAGTCGCTCGGCATGCGCGCGCTCGCCGCCGGCCACGGCCTGGCGCATGGCCGCGACCACGTCGCGCTGGCCGTCCACGAACTTGGCCAGCAGCGTCAGGTACAGCGAGCGCTTGCCCAGCACCCGGCGCAGCCCGCGCTCCACATCCAGGCCCGGTACCGGCTCGGCCAGCAAAGGCGCATCGGCCGGCACCGCAGGCGCTGACGCCGGCGCCGACGGCAGCGCGGCCGCCCCCAGGCCTTCGCGCGGGCGGATCCAGGTCGCCAGAGCGCGCCACAGCGCATCGGGCTCGATGGGCTTGGCGACGAAGTCCTGCATGCCCGCGTCCAGGCAACGCTGCCGGTCGGACGCCATGGCGTTGGCGGTCATCGCGAGGATCGGCAGGCTGGCATGCCGCGGGTTCCCGCGCACGACCCGGGTGGCGCTGACGCCGTCGAGCACGGGCATCTGCATGTCCATCAGCACGATGTCGTAGGCCGTGCCCTGCGCGCCGACGCTCGCTGCGATGCGGTCGACCGCCTGCTGGCCGTCTGCCGCCACGTCGACGACGAAACCCGCCTCGGTCAGCAGCTCGCAAGCCACCTGCTGGTTCAGGTCGTTGTCCTCCACGAGCAGGATGCGCGCGCCCCGCAGGGGCACGAGCGCGTTCAGCGCCTGTGTTCTGCGGCTCGATTCCGCCTCGGAGCCCGATGCGGACGCCGCCGCGTCGCCGCCCAGCACGCGCATCAGGGTGTCGAACAGCACGGATGCGCTGACCGGCTTGACCATCAAATGGTCGATGCCGGCCTCCTGGGCACTGCGGATCACCTCTTCCCTTCCGTACGCGGTCACGACGACCAGACTCGGTGGCGGCCTGATGCCCAGCGCACGGATGCGCGCCGTGGTCTGCAAGCCATCGAGATCCGGCATCTGCCAGTCCAGCATCACGATGTCGAACGCGCTGCCCGCGGTCGCGGCCTCGCGCACCTGCGCCACCGCCTCCGCACCGCTGTGCACGGTGCGCACCTCGAAGGCCTGCGCGGCCAGCAGCTCGCTCAGCACCTGGGCGGCGTGGACGTTGTCGTCCACCACCAGCACGCGCCGACCACGCAGGTCGATCTGCGGCAGCACCGGCCGGCCGCGGCGCTCGCCCAGGCCCAGCCGGGCCGTGAACCAGAACGTCGAGCCCTGGCCGAGCACGCTGTCCACCCCGACCTCGCCGCCCATCAGCGCCGCCAGGCGCTTGCTGATGGCCAGGCCCAGCCCGGTCCCGCCGTACTGGCGCGTGATCGAGCTGTCGGCCTGCTCGAAGCTGCGGAACAGGCGCTGCTGCTGGGTCTCGGTCAGCCCGATGCCGGTGTCGCTGACCTCGAAGCGCAGCAGCACCTGGGGCCACGGGCGGGCCTCGTCGCCGGCCGTGAACTCCAGCACGCGCACGGCGATGTTGATCTCGCCCGCCTCGGTGAACTTGATCGCATTGCTCGCGTAGTTGATCAGGATCTGCCCCAGCCGCAGCGCGTCGCCGCGCAGCTGCTGCGGCACATCGGCCGCCACATCGCAGATCAGCTCCAGCCGCTTGGCGTTGGCCCGGTCGGCGATGACGCCGGCCACGGTGTCGATGACGCGGTCCAGTTCGAACGGGATCCACTCCACCTCCAGCTTGCCGGCCTCCACCTTGGAGAAATCCAGGATGTCGTTCAGGATGCCCATCAGGTGCTGGCCCGACTGCTGGATCTTGCCCAGGTAGTCGCGCTGCTGGGGCGTCATCTCGGTGCGCAGCGCCAGGTGCGACATGCCGATGATGGCGTTCATGGGCGTGCGGATCTCATGGCTCATGTTGGCCAGAAAGTCGCTCTTGGCCTGGTTGGCGGCGTCCGCGGCATCGCGCGCGCGCGCCAGCGCCGTGATGTCGATGTTCACGCCGATCACGCGCAGCGCCTGCCCCTGCGCATCGCGCAGCACGCGGCCCACGCTCTGCACGGAGCGCAGGCTGCCATCGGCCTGCGGCACCCGGAACTCGTGCTTGAAACCCGTCGCCGCCGGATCCTCAATCGCCGAGCGGAACACGCCGCGCGCGCGCGCGAAGTCCTCCGGATGCACATGGCGCTCCCAGAAGTGCGGCGTGCCGTCGTGGCTGCCGGGCGCCAGCCCGTACAGCCGTTCGAGCTGCGGTGTCCAAAAACCCGTGCCGGCCCGGATGTCCAGGTCGAAGATGCCGATGCCGCCCGCGTCCTGCGCGACCTGCAGCCGCTCGTTGGCGAACTGCACCTGCTGCTGCGCCTCCTTGAGCGACGTGATGTCCACCAGCACGCCGACCAGGCCTGCGCTCGCGCCGTCCGCCATGCGGATCGCGCTGATCGAAAACAGCGCGGTGTGCACCAGGCCGTCGGCGAAGCGGAAGTCCGATTCGCGCTGGACCATGCCCCCGGTCTGCACCAGGCGCAGCTGCTCGGCGTGCAGCTCCTGGCGTTGTGCCTGGGGGGCCAGGTCCAGCTCCAGCGCGGTCTTGCCGACCAGCTCGGCGGGCCGGCTGCCGAACGCCTGCGCGTAAGCCTTGTTGCAGCCCCGGAACCTGCCTTCATCGTCCTTGTAGAAGATCGGGTTCGGGATGCGGTCCAGCAGCGCCTGCAGGAAGCTCGTGTGCTCGGCGGCCAGGCGCAGCTCCTCGCGCCGGTGCGCGCCGATCTGCGCGGCCGCCCGGCTGCCCACCAGCAGCACGGCCAGCCCGGCCGCCGCCACCAGGGCCGCCACCAGCGTATGCTGGCGCTGCAGGGGCACAAGCGGGGCCAGGGACGTCAGCGTCAGCAGCTGGTACTGCGGATCGGACAGGGCCTGGCGCCGCACGAGGTACGGATGGCCTGCGACCAGCCAGTGGTCGGCATGCACCGCCACGCGCGGCGCCTGCACCGCCAGGGGGTCGCCCGCCTCCTCGTCCTCCTCCGGTGGCAACACCGTGCCAGGCAGCAGCAGCGGCGCCAGGTTGCGCAGCATGAAGGGCTCGGCCGACGTCGTGATCACACGCCCCTGCCGGTTCACGATCAGCGAAATGTGGCGCCCGCGCAGGAACGGGGCCATGTCCGGTGCATCGAAGCGCACCGTCACCGTGCCCTGGGGCACACCCCTGGCATCGTCGATGCGGCTGGCCACGAAGTAGCCCGGGATCGCGTTGACGCGCCCCACCCCGAACTGCTTGCCCACGCCATGGCGCAGCGCCTCGGCGAGGTAGGTCCGGCCGGCCAGCCTGGCACCGACGATGCTGTTGGCATCTTCCCAGTTGCTGGACGAGACGACGGTGCCCGGCAGGTTGTTCATGTAGATGCGGCCATAGCGCAGATCGCTGGCCACGGCGTCCATGTAGACGCCGACCTCGCGCACCTGGGCATCGCGGGTGAGCTGTGCCGCGCGCTGAACCTGCGACAGGGCGGCCACACCCGGCGCATCCTCGCGGTAGCGGCTGGCGACCTGGATCACCTGACTTTGGCGCGCAACCATGTTGGAGACGCTGACCATCTCCGTGAACAGGCGGTCCACGATGCGCGCCGTCGTCGCCGCATCGTGGTCCGCGCCGGCCTCCAGGCCCTCGACCTGGGCCGACACGATGCTGTGCGAGATCCACCAGCCCAGCCCGGCCACCAGCAGCAGCCATGCGACGGCCAGGCCCAGCGTGGTGCGGCGCAGGACCGGCGGTGGTTTGGGCGCCGCGCTGTTCGGCGCACGGCGCAGGCCCGCGAAGCCTTGCTCTGGCAATGGCGCACTCATGCCCTGACCCTCCATGCGGCGTACCGTGTATGCGGACACCCTTTGAACCATCGGATGGCATGCATCGTAAGACGGGAGAACCTTTTGGCCACGATCGGGACCGCCGCACGGTCGCGCTGATCCTTGCACACGCCCCCCGCTCGCCCGCCAAGTGCAACGCCGACGCAACACAGGCCCATCCGGATCCGGGGCTGCGCGCACCAACCGGCCGGGCATGGTCAATGGGGCATGCCGCCGCAGAGCAGATGAGCAGCCGGGATACGCGGACATCCGCGCCTGGGCGATCGCGCTCCAGGCGCCGGCAGCCGGCAGCGCCGGCGGAGGCCAGGCAGAGCCATCCGGCAGGACCCGGGGGGCCGCGGGGCGCACCTGCAGACAGACTGGTCGCGCTGCGCAATACCCGCCGGCACCGCACGGCAGTGCCGATCGCTGCCTTGTGGCAACACCGCATGGGCCGCCCCCAGAAATGTAAGAACATGATTCACCATCGCCCCAGAAATGTCCACGGCGTGTCCCAGGGAAAAACCCTTTGAAAACATCCCGCTTTTGCGGCGCAACATCGGTCTATCTGTGCAAGGCAACGTTCACGAATACGCATCAAAATGGTATAAGCCCAGAAAAGTGATGAAAAACACAGGACTCCGGCCGAACGAACACGCGGCGCCTGCGCTGTCGGTGCCCCTGGGGGCCGTGGCCTCCTGAGCGTTGCTTTGAGATCCCATCCATGAAACAGGAGCTGCCCGATCCACAGGCACTTGCGCTGGCGCTGCAGGCCACGGTGCTGGCGCATGCGCGGCTGCGCGAGGCGGCCACGGCGTTTGCCAGCGAGCTGGCCAACAGCAAGGGCTGCGCGCGGGTGGCCGTTGGCTTCGTGCGCAACCACCAGGCCGAGCTGGTGGCGCTGTCGCATGGCGGTGACGAGGACCTGCACCGCCAGGCCTTCACCCCGCTGACAGCGGCCATGGACGAGGCTGTGCAGCAAGGTGCCAGCGTGCACTGGCCGGCCGAGGGCGCCCCTGCCATCCGCCATGCGCACCGCGCGCTGCTGGGCCAGCGCGCGGGCGCCGTGGCCAGCGTGCCCATCGTGCACCTGGGCCATGCGGTCGGCGCGGTCACCTGCGAATGGTCCGGCCCACCGGCCGACTGGGCCCCGCTGATGGCCGAGCTGGAGAACCACATCAGCCTGGCGGGCCCCGTGCTGCACCTCATGGCCCAGCGCGAAATGTCCTGGTACCAACGCCTGCGTCAACGCCTGTCGGGCGCCAGCGCCCCCGGCGGCCGCCGCCTGGCCGTGGCCGGTGGCGTGGCACTGGCCGTGGCCGCGCTGGCCGGGCTCATGGCCTGGCCCGTGGAGCACCGCGTGGGCGGGCGCGCACGCGTGGAAGGCCAGCAGATGCGCACGCTGGTCGCGCCGGCCGACGGCTACCTGCATGCCGTGCATGCGCGGCCCGGCGAGCAGGTGCAGGCCGGCCAGCTGCTGCTGGAGATGTCCGACCAGGACCTGCAGCTGCAAAAGCGCAAGTGGACCAGCGAGCTGGGCCAGCACGAGAACGCCTACGCCAGCGCGCTGGCGCGCGCCGACCGCGCGGCCATGGTCATCGCGCTGGCGCGCGTGGAAGAAGCGCGTGCCCACCTGGGCCTGGTCGATGCCGAGCTCGCGCGCGCGCGCATCAGCGCGCCGTTCGCCGGCATCGTGGTCGAGGGCGACCTCAGCCAGTCGCTGGGCGCCCCGCTGGAGCGCGGCAAGCCGCTCATGCAGCTGGCGCCGCTGGAGCGCTACCGCGTCATGCTGCAGATCGACGAGCGCGACATCGGCCAGGTGCAGCTCGGCCAGAGCGGCCAGCTGGCGCTGTCGGCCCTGCCCTGGGACACGCTGCCCATCCGTGCCACACGCATCACGCCCCTGGCCCGCGCCGTCGAGGGGCGCAATGTGTTCGAGGTCGAGACCGACGTCAGCGCCGATGCCCAGCGCATCCGCCCGGGCCTGGAGGGCGTGGGCAAGCTCAACGTCGGGCAGGCCCCCCTGGGCTGGGTCTGGTTCCATGGCGTTGCCAGCTGGCTGCGCCTGCAGCTGTGGGCCTGGATGGCCTAGCCATGTCCACGCCACTGCCCCGCGCCGACCGCGCGGACGCCACCGAGGCAGCGCACGAATCGCTGTTCCATCCGCGCTGGCACCGCGTGGCCGGCCTGCAGCCCCAGCTGCGCCAGCACGCCGAACTGCGCCTGCAGGTGCAGCGCGGCATTGCCTTTTACGTGCTGCGCGACCTGACCAACGACAACGCGCTGCGCCTGAACGACGCCGCCTATGCCTTCGTGGGCCGCTGCGACGGCCAGGCCAGCGTGCAGCAGATCTGGAACGCGATGCTGGCCGAGCACCCCGAACAGGCCGTCACGCAGGGCGAGATCATCGAGCTGCTGGTCGGGCTGCACGGGCGCAACCTCATGCAGTTTGACGTCACGCCCGACGTGGAGAACCTGTTCCATGCGCAGGACCGGCGCCGGCGCCGGCGCCGCGCCGGCGGTGTCAACCCGCTGGCCTTCAGGCTGCCGCTGGGCGATCCCTCGCGGCTGCTGGCGCCGCTGCGCCGCTTCGCGCCGCTGCTGTTCTCGCGCAGCGCCTTCGTGCTGTGGCTGGCCTGCGTGCTGGCGGCCGCGCTCGCCGCCGCCATGCACTGGGACAGCCTCGTGGGCGAGGCCGCCAAGGTGCTGCAGTCGCCGGGCTATGTGCTGCTGGCCTGGCTGTGCTATCCCTTCATCAAGGCCGTGCACGAGGCCGCCCACGCGCTGGCCCTGCAGCGCTATGGCGGCGAGGTGCGCCAGGCCGGCGTGACGCTGATCGCGCTGAGCCCGGTGCCCTTCGTGGACGCCTCGGCCGCCGACGGGCTGCGCCGGCGCGGCCCGCGCGCGCTCGTGAGCGCGGCCGGCATCCTGGCGGAGATGGCGCTGGCGGCCCTGGCCATGGGCCTGTGGCTGCTCGTGCAGCCCGGGCTCGTGCGCGACCTGGCCTTCATCGTGATGCTCACGGGCGCACTGTCCACGGTGCTGACCAACGGCAACCCGCTGCTGCGCTACGACGGCTACTTCGTGCTGTGCGACCTGCTGGACCTGCGCAACCTGGGCACGCGCAGCGGGCGCTGGTGGGCCGAGGCGCTGGGCCGGCGCCTGTTCGGCCTGCGCGTGCGCACGCCGGTCGAGCCCCTGCCCGGCGAGCGCGGCTGGCTCATCGCCTACGCGCCCCTGTCCTGGCTGTACCGCGTGGTGCTGGCGGTCGTCGTGAGCCTGTGGCTGGGCAGCTTCACGGCCACGCTGGGCCTGGTCGCGCTCGTGGTGCTGCTGGGCGCCAACTGCGTGGTGCCGCTGTGGCGCATGCCGCAGATGTTCGGCCTGGAGCAACGCGAGCAGCGCGAACGCCGGCGCGCCTGGCTGCGCGCCGGGCTGGTCACGGCAGCGCTGCTCGCGCTGGTCACGCTGGTGCCGCTGCCCTCGCACAGCGTGGCCCAGGGCGTGGTCTGGCTGCCCGAGCGCGCCCAGCTGCGCGCGGGCACCGACGGCTTCATCGCCGAGCTGCAGGCCGCCGACGGCCAGCAGGTGCCGGCCGGCGCGCGCATCGCGCTGCTGGACGACCCCGTGCTGCCCGCGCGCCGCGCCACGCTGGCCGGCGACGTGGCCGAGGCCAATGTGCGCCTGTTCCACGCGATCGACCGTGCGCCGCAGGAGGCGCCGGACCTGCGCGAGCGCCTGGCCTACCACCAGGCCGAGCTCGCGCGGCTGGACGAGCGGCTGACCGAGCGCCAGATCACGGCCCAGGCCCCAGGCCGGCTCGTGCTGCCCGAGCCCGATGCGCTGGCCGGCCAGTTCCGCCGGCGCGGCCAGACCATCGGCTACCTGCTGACGGCCGCGCCGACCACGGTGCGCGTGGCCGTGCCACAGCAGCATGCCGAGCTCGTGCGCCGCCACACGCAGGCCATCGCGGTGCGCCTGCTCGAGGACCCCGCGCTGGTGCATGCCGGGCGCGTCGTGCTGCGCGTGCCCGGCACGCTGAACCAGTTGCCCAGCGCCGCGCTGGGCGAGCCGGCGGGCGGACGCATCGCCACCGACCCGGCCGATCCCGAGGGGCTGCGCACGCGCCAGCCCGTGGTGGTCATGGACATCGAGCTGGACACGCAGGCCAGCGCGCGCTTCGGCGCCCGCGCGCTGGTGCGCTTCGACCACGGCTCGGCGCCGCTGGCCAGCCAGGCGCTGGCCGGCCTGCAGCAGCTGCTGCTGGGGCACTTCAATCCGCGGTGAATCCGCGATGAACACCGCGATCGACCCCCTGATCCCCCCCGCGCTGGCGCTGCCCGTGCCCGGCATGCGCTGGGGCGGCCACCCCGAGCGGGCCAAGCCGCCGGGCGGGCGCCCATGGCGCCGCGGTCTGCACGGGCCGCACGGGCCGCGCGGGCCGCTCGCGTTCCAGAACGGCGCCCCATGCCACCCGGAGCCGAGGCCATGCTGCAGATGAGCTGTCAGCGCTGCTT
>DATKFT010001035.1:0-1879 GCA_035544335.1 Pseudorhodoferax sp. | reverse complement strand
GGCATGTCGCTGCACCGCACGCGCATGAGCGCCGACCGCACGCTGATGTCGGAAATGCGGACGTCGCTGTCGCTGATCGGCTTTGGCTTCACGATCTACCAAGCCTTCGAGAAGCTGCACCAGGCGGGCGCCAGTTCGCTGCCATCGCGCAGCACCGGCTCGAAACGCGACTGCGCATCCAGCGCACGGAACGCCAGCCGCGCCATGTCCAGCCCGGCCAGCACGCCCTCCTGGCGCGCCACCAGGCGCAGTTCGGCCTGTGCGTCCGCAGGGACGATGGCATCCGTGGTCAGGTCGCCCGCGCGGCCCAGGTCTTCCAGCAGGGCCGAGCGCACCAGCGGCTCCAGCATCAGGTCGGGCAGCGGCGGCACAGGCAGGCGGGCACTGAGGGCATTGGCAATATTAATGCTCATTTTGAGTATATGTAGGTCAAAAAAATGTGGCGCGCGGCCTTGCGGGCTTGAGCGAGGAACTTATGCTAGATACGAGCATAAGTGCTGTCAAGCCATTGTCACAATCGGGCAAGTGCCGTGCAGCTCAGGGGGAACCGTCGATGCCCTTGGCCAGGGGCAGCTTGCTGCCGGAGATGGCCCGCTCCAGCAGCACATCGCTGCGAAAGCGGAACAGCTTGGCCGGCCGGCCCGCCGAGCCCACCGTGAGCTGGCCGGTTTCCTCGACCAGATCCTGCTGCTCGATCAGGCGGCGGAAGTTCTGCTTGTGCAGCCCGCGCCCGGCCAGGGCCTCCACCGTCTGCTGCAGCTGCAGCAGCGTGAACTCGGGCGGCATCAGCTCGAACACCACGGGCCGGTACTTGATCTTGGCGCGCAGCCGCGCGATGCCGGTCGCCAGGATGCGGCGAAAGTCCTGGCGCATGGGCTGGCCCGTGGGCCAGGCCGCGGCCTGGCCGCGCGCACGGCCCAGCGCCTCGGGCACGAGCGCGGCCTCGTAGAGCAGCTCGTAGCGCTGCAGCACGAAGTCCTCGTTCCAGGCCGAGCCGGCCAGGCCGAAGGCGGTGTCCACGCGCAGGCGGCGCTGCTGCAGCGTGGCGGCGTCGGGCGCGGCATCGCGCCAGGCCGCCAGCGCCGGCAGGATCTGGTCAACGAGCAGTGCCTCGGCCGCGTCCGCGCGCCGGTCCTCCCAGGGAAAGTAGCGGTACCAGTCGCGCCAGCCGCTGGCCTCGCCGTCCGCGGCGGCCTCGCGCGTGAGGCCCAGGTAGCTGACCGCGATCACGCGTGTGCCGTGGTCGCGAGAACCTCCACGGTCGCGGTCGCGGTCGGCGAAGGTGTAGAGCTGCTCGATGTAGCCGATCGGGTGGTGGGTCTGGCGCTCGATCCAGGCCCGCATGCCGGCCTGCAGCGAGCGGTGCGCCTGCTCGAACGGCCCGCTGGGCAGTGCCTGGCCACCGTGCGTGGTCAGGACGCGCGCCTGCCCCGCCGTCACGGCGACGAGCACGGCCACCAGCTCGGCGGCGACGGACTGGGACGGCTGAGGGGCTTCTGGCAAGGGCGTGGCGGCAGGCGTCAAAGGGCACCGCATTGTGCCGTCGGCGCGGCTTCTATCATCGCGCCCATGCCACTGCCTCTTCCCTGCACGAGCCCCCGCCCGTGCGCCTGAACCTCTATTCGCTGCAGCTGTTCGTCGCCGTGGTCGAGGAAGGCACGATCGCCGCGGCCGCCGAGCGCGAGCACATCGCCACCTCGGCGCTCAGCAAGCGCATCTCCGAACTGGAGCGCCTGGTCGGCACGCCGCTCCTGATCCGCCGCGCGCGCGGCGTCGAAGCCACCGAGGCCGGCCGCGGCCTGGCCCGCGGTGCGCGCCAGCTGCTGCACGGCGCCGACGGCCTGGCCCAGGAGATCCGCGACCAGGCCAGCGGCGTGGC
>DATKFT010001034.1:0-5124 GCA_035544335.1 Pseudorhodoferax sp. | reverse complement strand
CGCCGGTTTTCAAGACCGGTGCAATCGACCACTCTGCCACGCTTCCAAGGGGGCGGATTCTACTCAGGCTGCCTGCAGCATGCCGCGCTGCTCGATGAAGCGCACGACCTCGGCGAGTCCGTCGCGCGTCTTGAGGTTGGTCATCACGAAGGGCTTGAGCTCGCCGCGCGCGTTGGTGCGCATGCGCCGCGTGTCGGCTTCCATGACCGCGAGGTCGGCGCCCACGTGCGGCGCCAGGTCGGTCTTGTTGATCACGAACAAATCGCTCTTGGTGATGCCGGGGCCGCCCTTGCGCGGGATCTTCTCGCCGGCCGCCACGTCGATCACGTAGATCGTGAGGTCCGACAGCTCGGGGCTGAAGGTGGCGGCCAGGTTGTCGCCGCCGCTCTCCACGAACACCACGTCGGCGTCGGGGAAGTCCTCCAGCATGCGGTCGATGGCTTCGAGGTTGATGGACGCGTCTTCGCGGATCGCCGTGTGCGGGCAGCCGCCGGTCTCCACGCCCATGATGCGCTCGGCCGGCAGCGCGCCGCTGACGGTCAGGAGGCGCTGGTCTTCCTTGGTGTAGATGTCGTTCGTGATCGCGACCAGGTCGTACTGGGCGCGCATCTGCTTGCACAGCATTTCCAGCAGCGTGGTCTTGCCCGAGCCGACCGGGCCGCCGATGCCCACGCGCAGCGGCGGCAGTTTCTTGGTGCGGTGGGCGATGTGGTGCAGGGCGGTCATGGTCGTGAACCTCAGGAACGGAAGAGTCGGGAGTACTGGGTCTCGTGCTGCGCCGAGAGGATGGCCAGCATGGGCGAGAAGGCCTGCAGCGCATGCGCTGGCCGGGCCAGCGCGTCTTCGACGGCCGGCGGAATGGCCTGGGCCAGCCGTTGCAGCATGCGCTGGCCCGCGTTCTGGCCCAGCGGCACGGCCTTGACCGCGGCCGCCACCATGTTCTCGGCCCAGCCGAAGGCAAAGGCCAGGCAGGCCTCGCGCGGCTGCGCGCCGGCGCGGCTGGCCGCGAACGCAAAAGCGGTGGGGTAGCAGGGCGTGAGGCCGGCCAGCGCGGCCCCTGCATCGGCATGCTGCTGCTTGAGCCATTCGAGCAGCGAGCGGCCCATCTGCTCGGTCTGCAGCAGCATCTCGGCCGACTCGCGCGTGCAGCGCAGCCAGGCGTCGAGCGCGGCGATGCGCGCGCGGTCGTCCGCATGCCAGGCGGCCACGGCCTGGGCCACGACGGCCAGGTCGCTGCGCGCCAGGCTCAGCTGCAGCTGGTCCAGCAGCCAGTCGCCGGCCTGTTCGGCACTGCCGACCCGGCCCTGGTCGATGGCCGCCTCGAGCCCCTCGGAATAGCTGAAGCCGCCCACAGGCAGCGCCGGCGAGGCGAGCCAGATCAGGCCCAGCAGCGTGGGCGCGGAGACGGCCAGCGTGTTCAGGGTTTGTGCCCGTGGTCGTGGGAACCGTGGCCATGGTCGTGCGCATGCCCATGGTCATGCGCGTGACCCGGCGCATGCGCGTGGGCATGGTCGTGGGCATGGTCGTGGCCATGGTCATGGCCATGGTCATGGCCGTGCGCATGTCGATCGCCGTGGTCGTGGTCGTGGTCGTGGCCGTGGGCGTGACCATGCCCGTGCCCGTGACCGCCTGCGCTGTAGGCGCCGCCTTCGGGCTCGAAGGCTTCGGCCACGGGGGTCACGATCAGGTGCATGGCGCGCAGCATGTCGGCCAGCACATGGTCGGGCTCGATCTTGAGGTGGTCGGGCTGGAGCTCGATGGGCACATGGCGGTTGCCCAGGTGGTAGGCCGCGCGCGTGAGGTCGAAGGGCGTGCCGTGCGCCTGGCAGTGCGTGATCTTGAGCACGTCCTGCCTGGCAGCCAGCACGCGGACCAGCGAGCCATCCTCGGCCACGAGCACGTCGCCGCCGCGCACGGCGGTGCCGCGCGGCAGGAACACGCCGAGCGGGCGGCCCAGCGAATCGGTGGCGTCGAAGCGGCTTTTCTGGCGCACGTCCCAGTCGAGTTCGACGGTGGCGGCGCGCTTGAGCAGCACCGGCGCGAGGCCGGCGCCCTGGGGCATGAGTTTGCTGGCGGTGAGCATGGGACGGTGGGCTTGGAAAAGGGTGGGGTGGGCGGTGTCCGGCATTGTGCAGCGACAAGGCCTGGATGCCGCAGCCCGCGGCCGCTGCCGCGCGACGTGTGGCGGGCCGCCTCTCTCCGCGTTCAGCGAGGTCTTCAGAGCAGCCGCGTCATGAAATGGCTGTACGGGTCGGGCCCGTAGGCGCCAAAGGGACCGCAGTCCTCGAATCCGTGCTTGGCGTAGAGCGTGCGGGCCGGCGCGAAGAAGGCCTGGCTGCCGGTCTCCAGGCTCAGCCGCAGGTAGCCGCGCGCACGGGCTTCGTCCAGCACATGCGCGAGCATGCGCGCGGCGATGCCTTGGCCGCGCAGCGCGGCGGCGGTGCGCATGGACTTGAGTTCCGCGTGCACGCCGTCCAGGCGCTTGAGCGCGGCCGTGGCGACCAGGGCCTCGCCGCCGGGCTGCGGGGTCCAGCCCGTCCAGAAGCGGATGCCGGGCTGGCGCAGGCCGCCGAGGTCCAGCGCATGCACGCTTTCGGGCGGCGAGACGCGCCGCATGTCGGCGAGGTGCTCCTCCAGGAAGACGGCGATGCGCGGGTCGCGCAGTTCGTCCAGGCGGATGTCCAGCTGCATGGCTCGGACTCAGAACAGGAAGTAGCGCTGCGCCATGGGCAGCGCCCGCGCCGGCTCGCAGCCGAGCAGCTGGCCGTCGGCCCGCACCGCGTAGGTCTGGGGGTCGATCTCCATCGCGGGCAGGTAGCTGTTGTGGACCATGTGCTGCTTGCGCACCTGGCGGATGTTCTTCACCGCGCTGAGGGTCTTGGCCAGGCCGAAGCGCTGCTGGATGCCGGCCGCCAGGCCCGCCTGCGAGACGAAGGTCAGCGAGCCCCTGGCGATGGCGCCGCCATAGGCGCCGAACATGGGCCGGTAGTGCACGGGCTGCGGCGTCGGGATGGACGCGTTCGGATCGCCCATGGCCGCAAAAGCGATGCTGCCACCTTTCAGGATCAGCGCGGGCTTGACGCCGAAGAAGGCCGGCTTCCAGACCACGAGGTCGGCCCATTTGCCGATTTCGATGCTGCCGACCTCGTGGCTGATGCCGTGCGCGATCGCCGGGTTGACCGTGTACTTGGCGACATAGCGCTTGGCGCGGAAGTTGTCGTTGCGCGCGCTGTGGTCCCGAGCGTCCGCACCCGTTCCGGGCGCGGGTGGCAGCCAGCCGCGCTGCAGCTTCATCTTGTGCGCGGTCTGCCAGGTGCGCAGGATGACCTCGCCGACGCGGCCCATGGCCTGGCTGTCCGAGCTCATCATGCTGATCGCGCCCAGGTCGTGCAGCACGTCCTCGGCCGCGATCGTCTCCTTGCGGATGCGCGACTCGGCGAAGGCCAGGTCCTCGGCGATGCCGGCGTCCAGGTGGTGGCAGACCATGAGCATGTCCACGTGCTCGTCCAGCGTGTTGACGGTGTAGGGCATCGTGGGGTTGGTCGAGGACGGCAGGAAGTTGGCCTCGCCCACCACGCGCAGGATGTCGGGCGCGTGCCCGCCGCCGGCGCCCTCGGTGTGGAAGGCGCACAGCGCGCGGCCCTTGGTGGCCGCGATGGTGTTCTCCACGAAGCCCGATTCGTTGAGCGTGTCCGAGTGGATCGCCACCTGCGTGTCGGTGGCGTCGGCCACGTCCAGGCAGTTGCTGATCGCGGCCGGCGTCGTGCCCCAGTCCTCGTGCAGCTTCAGGCCGATCACGCCGGCCTCGATCTGCTCGTGCAGCGCGGCCGGCAGGCTCGCATTGCCCTTGCCCAGAAAACCCAGGTTCATCGGAAACGCGTCGGCCGCCTGCAGCATGCGCTCGATGTTCCAGGGCCCCGGCGTGCAGGTGGTCGCAAACGTGCCCGTGGCCGGGCCGGTGCCGCCGCCCAGCATGGTGGTCACGCCCGAGGCCAGCGCTTCCTCGATCTGCTGCGGGCAGATGAAGTGGATGTGGCTGTCGATGCCACCGGCCGTCACGATGTTGCCCTCGGCCGCGATGATCTCGGTGCCCGGGCCGATCACGATGTCCACGCCGCTCTGCACGTCGGGGTTGCCGGCCTTGCCGATGGCCACGATGCGCCCGCCCTTGAGGCCGATGTCGGCCTTGACGATGCCCCAGTGGTCCAGGATCAGCGCGTTGGTCAGCACGCAGTCCACCGCCCCTTCGGCGCGCGTGCGCTGGCCCTGGGCCATGCCGTCGCGGATGGTCTTGCCGCCGCCGAACTTGACCTCTTCACCGTAGCCGCCGGCGGCCAGCGTGTAGTCGTGCTCGACCTCGATCAGGAGCTCGGTGTCGGCCAGCCGCACGCGGTCGCCGGTCGTGGGGCCGAAGATCTCCGCGTAGGCGCGGCGCGAGATGGTCGCCATGTCAGAGTTTTCCTTGTACGAGGCCGCGAAAGCCGTAGACGGCGCGGTCGCCGGCGAAGTCCACGAGCTCCACGGTGCGCTGCTGGCCGGGCTCGAAGCGCACGGCGGTGCCGGACGCAATGTTGAGCCGCATGCCGCGCGCCGCGGTGCGGTCGAAATCCAGCGCGCCGTTGGTCTCGGCGAAGTGGTAGTGCGAGCCGACCTGGATGGGGCGGTCGGCGGTGTTCTTGACCAGCACGGTCGCGGTGCGCCGGCCGGGGTTCAGGACGTGCTCGCCTGCGTCGGGGATCAGTTCGCCGGGGATCATGTGCGTCGTTCCGAAGCGCTCAGACGATGGGCTGGTGCACGGTCACGAGCTTGGTGCCGTCGGGGAAGGTCGCCTCGACCTGGATGTCCGGGATCATCTCGGCGATGCCGTCCATGACCTCGGCGCGCGTGAGCACGTTGCGGCCCTCGCTCATGAGCTCGGCCACGGTCCGGCCGTCGCGCGCGCCCTCCATGACGGCGGCCGAGATCAGGGCCACGGCCTCGGGGTAGTTCAGCCGCAGTCCGCGCGCCTTGCGGCGCTCGGCCAGCAGGGCGGCGGTGAAGATCAGCAGCTTGTCTTTTTCACGCGGAGTCAGTTCCATATCGCTTCGCTCACATCAGCGCGTGCGGCTGCAGGCAGCCGAACAC
>DATKFT010001033.1:0-15337 GCA_035544335.1 Pseudorhodoferax sp. | reverse complement strand
GCCCCGCAGAACGGGCCCCGCAGCGCGCCACCGCGGACCCCTTGTCGTGTTCCGGGACGCCCGGCCTGTGCCAGGGTGTCCCATTCGTGGACAGGGGTTTTCACGGTGCGTCAGGGCGAGGATCGGGGGAGGATCAGGGGGTGATCGCGAGCTTCAGCGCGCCGTCGCGCTGGTTCGCGAACAGTTCGTAGGCGGCCTCGATCTGGTCCAGCTTGAAGCGGTGCGTGACCAGCGGCTTCAAGTCCACGTCGCCGCTGGCCACGACGTTGAGCAGGCGGCGCATGCGCTCCTTGCCGCCGGGGCACAGCGCGGTGGCGATCTTGTGTTCCGCCAGGCCCGCGCCGAAGGCGCTGATCGGGATCGTGAGGTCCTCGGAGTACACGCCCAGGCTGGACAGCGTGCCGCCCGGCCGCAGCACGCGCAGCGCGTTCTCGAAGGTGCGCTGCGTGCCCAGGGCCTCGATGGCGCAGTCGACGCCGCGCCCCTCGGTCAGCCGCAGGATCTCTGCGACCGGGTCGGCCTTCTTGAAGTCGATCACGTGCGTCGCGCCGAGCTGCCGGGCCACGGCCATGCGCTCGGCCACGGTGTCCACGCCGATCACGGTGGACGCGCCCATCAGCTTGGCGCCGGCCACCGCGCACAGGCCGATGGGGCCCAGCGCAAAGACCGCCACCGTGTCGCCGATGCGCACATGGCCGTTCTCCGCGCCCGCGAAGCCCGTGGACATGATGTCCGGGCACATCAGCACCTGCTCGTCGCTGAGCGCATCGGGCACCGGGCACAGGTTGGCCATCGCGTCGGGCACCAGCAGGTACTCGGCCTGCGCGCCATCGATGGTGTTGCCAAAGCGCCAGCCGCCCAGCGCCTTGAACCCGTGCTTGCCGGCGCCGCCGTCCTGCGAGTGCAGGCCGCACAGGCAGGCATAGCTGTGGCCGCTGGGGCTGATGGCGCCGGCGATCACGCGCTGGCCCTCCTCGTAGCCCGTGACGGCCGAACCCAGCTTCTCGATCACGCCCACCGGTTCGTGGCCGACCGTCAGCCGCTTGGCAACCGGGTACTCGCCCTTCAGGATGTGCACGTCGGTGCCGCAGATCGTGGTCGTGGTGATGCGGATCAGCGCATCGGTGGGGCCCACATCGGGGACCGGCTTGTCTTGCAGCACGATGCGGCCGGGTTCGACGAACACGGCCGCCTTCATCATCTTCTTGCCCATCTCTGTCTCCTCAGTGGGTGGGGGTGGTCGGGATCTCGGAGGCCTGCCCGGCGTCGGCGCGTGCGCGCGCCTCGCCCTCGGCGAGAAAACGCGCCGCGAGCACCAGCGCGCCCATCGCGAAGTCCTTGCCGTGGTCCGCTGTCATCTGCTCGGCGATGCGCGCCAGCTGCGCGAAGTAGTGGTCCTTGTCGTGGACGGCTTGGCTCATGCGCTCAGCTCCTGGTGGTGGTGGTCGTGGCGGGTGGGGTGGTCGGCGGCGCGCGGCCGGAACAGCCCCGGCGGCAGCGACAGCCAGCCGCACAGGCCCTGCTGCGTTCCGAGGGCCAGGCCCGTTCCATCGGGCGACCAGGCCAGCGCGTTGACTGCACCGGCGCCCGCGCCCTTGATGAACAGGCTCTCGCGGCTGCCGGGCTGGCACAGCACGACGGCGCCGTTGTGGTAGCCGGCGGCGATCAGGGGCTGGCGCGGATGGCAGGCGACGCGGGTCAGCGGCGTGCGGCTGTCCATGCCGGCCTCGCTCGGCTGCTGCCGCGCGCCGGGCGGATCGAAGCCCCAGCACACGGGGCGCATGGCGCCGCTGGTGGCCAGGAAGCGGCCATCGTGCGAGAACGACAGCGACAGCGCCTGCCCCGGGTAGCCGCCCATCTCGATGTCGCCGCCGTCCGCCACGCGCCAGCCGTGCAGCGCGTTCTCCTGCATGCCGGTCACGAGGTAGCGGCCGTCGGGGCTCCAGGCCAGCGTGCGGTGGTAGCCGGGCCAGGCCAGCAGCCGGGTCGTGCCGTCCGCCTGCCACAGCGTGACGCCGCCGTGGTGGGAGATGGCCAGGCCGCGCCCATCGGGATGGAAGGCGAGCGCGGTGGCCGGTGCGGGCAGCGCGATGCGCGCGCCGCTGTCGGGCCCGATGCGGTAGGCATGGTGGCCGCTCGCATAAGCATGGCAGCCGCCCGCGCCACAGTCCAGCGCCGTGACCCAGCCATCGGTGCGGGCCAGTACCGCGGGTGCGCCCTGGCGCGGCAGGCGCACCACGCCACCGTCGTCGCCGCCCGTCACGAAGCCACCGGCGGGATCGGCCGCGACGACCAGGCAGGCCCCCTGGTGGCAGGCCGCGCGCCGCGGTGCGGGCGCCAGGCTCTGCGCGGGCTGCACGGCCACGCCGCCGGCCGGCCGCGGCGCCAGCGTGGGCCCGCCGGTCCAGCGCGCATCGGCAAGCAGCAGATGGCCATCGCCCAGCGCATAGGCCACCGAGCCGCCATCGGCCTCCCAGGCCAGGCCGGTGACCGGGGCGTCGGCCGGCCAGTGCACGCCCAGCAGGTCGAGCAGCGGCGGCGCAAGCGCAGGGACCGCGCTCACGAGGCCACCTCCGCCCTGTCGGCCATGTCGGCCGCATCGACCACATCGGCCAGACAGTGGCCTAGCGCCGCGTGCAGCTCGGCCGCGTCCAGGCCGCGGCCGATGAACACCAGCCGCGACTCGCGCGGCTCGTCCGCGGCCCAGGCGCGGTCGGGCCCGCTGTCCACGGTCATGTGCACGGCCTGGAACACGAAGCGCCTGGCCTCGCCCGCGAAGTCCACGATGCCCTTGGCGCGCAGCAGGTCGGCGCCGCGCTCCTGCACGAGCTGCTGCAGCCAGGGCAGAAAGCGGCTGCGCTCGAACGGCGCCGTGAAGCGCAGCGACACGCTGCCGAGCCCCGGGCTGTGGCGTGCGGGCGCGGCTGCGCCATAGGCGGCGGCCAGCGCGCCGGGCGGCGCCGCCTGGCCCAGCCGCGGCGGCAGCACGGACAGCCGCGTGCGGTCGAACGCGCCGCGGTCCAGCAGCTGCGCCAGCGGCAGCTCGGCGTGGGCCGTGCGCCGGATCTCAGCGCCGGGGTTGAGCTGCGCGATGGCCTGCTCGGCCTCGGCCAGCGCCTGCTCGTCGGCCAGGTCGGCCTTGTTGAGCAGCACGAGGTCGGCCTGCGCGACCTGGGCGCCGGCCTCGGGTGCACCGCGCAGCTGGGCCTCGAGGTAGCGGCCGTCGGCCACGCAGACCACGCTGTCCACGCGCGTGTGCTGGCGCAGCAGGTCGTCCAGCACGAAGGTCTGGATGATGGGCGCCGGATCGGCCAGCCCCGAGGTCTCGACCAGGATGCCGTCGAAACCGCCCGGCCGGCGCACGAGGCCGCTCACGACGCGGACCAGGTCGCCGCGCAGCTTGCAGCACACACAGCCGTTGTTGAGCTCGTAGAGCTCCTCCTCGGCGCCGACGACGAGCGCGCCGTCGATGCCGATCTCGCCGTACTCGTTGACGATGACCGCGTAGCGCCGGCCCTGCGCACCGCGCAGCAAACGGTTCAGCAAGGTGGTCTTGCCGGCGCCCAGGAAGCCCGTCAGCACCGTGACGGGAATCGCAGCGGGGGCCGCGCTCACTGGAGTACCTTCGCGCTGCGCGCTGCGGTGCGAGCGCCTTCGGGCGGCCGGGCGGCGCATGGCCGGACCCTGTGGTGTTGCGATGCCATGGCCGCCTCAGGGAATCAGCACCGCGCGGCCCTTGACCTTGCCATGGTGCAGGTCGCGCAGCGCCTGGTTGGCGTCCTTGAGCCGGTAGGGCTGCGTGGCCAGGTGCACGAGGCCGCGGTCGGCCAGGGCCATGAGCTCGACGAGCTCCGGGTAGGTGCCCACGAGGTTGCCCACGATGCTCTTCTCGCTCGTGACCATGTCGATCGTGGGCAGCTCGATCTTGCCGCCGTAGCCGACGATGTAGTAGCTGCCCGCGTTGCGCGTCATCGCCAGGCCCTTGGCGATCGCATCGCCCTCGCCGACGAAGTCGATCACGGCTTCGGCGCCCTTGCCGCGGGTCAGCGCCAGCACCTGCTCCACTTCGTTGCCATCGGCCTTCACGAGGTGGTGGGCGCCGCATTCGCGGGCCAGCAGCAGCGAGGTGTCGGAGCGGTCGACCACGATGATCTCGGCCGCGCACAGCGCGCGCAGCACCTGGATGCCGATGTGGCCCAGGCCGCCGGCGCCGATCACGACCGCGTACTCGCCGGGCAGCAGGTGGCGCGAGGCCTTCTTGGCCGCACGGTAGGCCGTGAGGCCGGCGTCGGTGTAGGGCGCGACGTCGTGCGGCGCCAGCGTCTTGGGCAGCTTGATCAGCGAGCGCTCGCCCGTGCGCAGGTACTCGGCATAGCCGCCGTCGGCATTGATGCCCGGGAAGCGGCTGTCCTCTGCGTGCGTGTCGATGCCGCGCCGGCAGGCCAGGCAGTGGCCGCTGGTCACGAGCGGGTGGCAGATCACGGCGTCGCCCACCTTCACGCTGGTCACACCGGGGCCGACCTCCTCGACCCAGCCCGCGTTCTCGTGGCCCAGGATGTAGGGCAGCTCCACCTGCACCTGGTTGCGCCAGATGCCCTCGACCACGTGCAGGTCGGTACGGCACACGCCGGCACCGCCGATGCGCACGATGACATCGGTCGGGCTCTCGATCTTCGGGTCGGGGACGTCCTCGTAGCGGACGAAGGCATCGCTGCTCAGCGTCTCGTCGTAGGCGTGAAGGACTGCGGCTTTCATGCGGATCTCCTGGGTTTGCGGCGTCGTAAGGCCTGCTGGGAATGAACACCCAGGCCATCGCAACCCACGTGCCCGGCCGCCGCGGCGCGCGCAGACCCTTGATTTCGTGGCGGAAATTCGCGCGCCCTGCGGTTTTCCCCGGGGCACGGGAAAGCCCTTGGTGTCGCGCTTTCGGACACCTGTGGGTGCGCGCCGGTCCGGCGCACCGTCCCGAATTGCTACAGCGTTAGTCCGCCTGGCAGCCAGGCCTTGCGCGACGCACGATGGCGGCCGTTCCGGGCAGGACGCGGCGGCAGGCCCCGCGCCGGCCCGCCCTTCCTTCCTACCGCACGGATTGCACGCACCGCACGCCCACATGACCCGCTCTTCACCCCACCGACTGCTGCGGCACATCGCCGCCTGGCTGGCCTGCGCAGCACTGGGCGCAGCGAGCCCCGCGCTGCAGGCCAGCCCCGCGCTGGCCGGCAAGAACGGCTGCATGGGTTGCCATGCGGCGGCCACGGCGCTGGTTGGCCCCGCCTACCGCGGTGTCGCGGCCAGGTACGCCGGGCAGGCCGGCGCGCTGCAAACCGTCACCGACAACATCCGCAAGGGCGGCGCCGGTCGGTGGGGAGACATCCCGATGCCGCCGCAGCCCCAGCTGTCCGAGTCCGACGCCAGGCGGCTCGCCGCCTGGATCCTGGGCGGCGCCAAGTAGCAGCGCCACCCATCCCCTCCCCCGCAACACCCACGACCAGGAGACCCCCATGCATGTGATCCGCATCGCGCCAGCGGCGCCCACACCCCACACCACCGGCTGCCAGGGCCCATCAGAAAGCGAAGCCAGCGGGCAGGTGCCCCGGCTCGACCTGCCGCTCGTGCGCCGCGATTTCCTGCGCGGCACGGGCCTGCTGATGGGCACCCTGGCCGCCGGCTCCGTGCTGGCCACGCTGGCGCCCTCGACGGTCTGGGCCGTGGAGTTGCAGCAGCTCGGCAAGAAGGAAGGCACGACGCTCGTGGCCATGGCACGCGTGCTGTACCCGCACAAGAAGCTGCCCGACGCGGTCTACGCGCTCGTGGCCAAGGACCTCGACGCCAAGGCCGGTGCTGACGCACAGACTGCCGCGCAGCTGCGCGACGGCGTGGCCGCGCTCGACAAGGCCGTGGGCGGCAGCTTCGCCAAGGCCAGCGCCGCCAGGCGGCTGGCCGCCGTGCAGGCCATCGAAGGCACGCCCTTCTTCAACACCGTGCGCGGCCAGTGCGTGACCTCGCTCTACGACAACGACATGGCCTACGCGGCCCTGGGCTACCCGGGCTCCGCCTGGGAGAAGGGCGGCTACATCACGCGCGGCTTCCAGGACCTCAAGTGGCTGCCGGCGCCATCGGCCGCCGCCAGCCCACGGCCCGATCTGGGCTGAGCCGCACGCGCACAGCACAACACCCACCCACAGAACACCAGGAGACAGGCATGGCCACATTCGCATTCGACGACGACGGTGTCGTCGTCATCATCGGTTCCGGCGCCGGCGGCGGCACGCTCGCCAACGAGCTGTGCCAGCAAGGCATCCGGGTCGTCGTGCTCGAAGCCGGTGCGCTGCAGTCCAGCGCGAGCTTCGTCAACGACGAATGGAAGTCCTTCGGCCAGCTCGCCTGGCTCGACAACCGCACGACCTCGGGCAGCTGGCGCGTGGCCAAGGACTTCCCCAACCTGCCGGCCTGGATCTGCAAGACCGTGGGCGGCACGACCACGCACTGGGCCGGCGCCTCGCTGCGCTTTCAGGAACACGAGTTCAAGACGCGCACGCACTACGGCGAGATCGCAGGCGCCAACCTGCAGGACTGGCCGCTCACCTTGCAGGAGCTCGCGCCCTACTACGCGCGCGCCGAGGACAAGATGGGCGTGACGCGCACGCACGGCATCCCGGGCCTGCCCGGCAACAACAACTTCAAGGTGATGTACGCCGGTGCAACCAAGCTGGGCTACAAGGAGGTGCACACCGGCAACATGGCCATCAACAGCCAGCCGCGCGACGGCCGCGGTCGCTGCATGCAGCTGGGCTTTTGCTTCCAGGGCTGCAAGAGCGGCGCGAAATGGAGCACGCTCTACACCGAGCTGCCCAAGGCCGAAAAAACCGGCAAGCTGGACCTGCGGCCGCAGAGCCATGTCACGCGCATCGAGCACGACGCGAGCGGCAAGGTCACGGGCGTGGTGTACTTCGACAAGGACGGCAAGGAGCAGCGGCAAAAGGCGCGCATCGTCGCGGTGGCCGGCAATTCCATCGAGACGCCGCGCCTGCTGCTGCTGTCGGCCTCTTCGATGTTCAAGGACGGGCTGGCCAACAGCTCGGGCCAGGTCGGACGCAACTACATGCGCCACATGACGGGCTCGGTCTACGGCCTGTTCAAGAACCCCGTGCACATGTACCGCGGCACGACCATGGCCGGCATCGTGCGCGACGAGGCCGGGCACGATCCCCGGCGCGGCTTCGCGGGCGGCTACGAGCTGGAAACGCTCGCGCTGGGCCTGCCCTTCATGGCCGCGTTCCTGGACCCGGGCGGCTGGGGTTCCGGCTTCACCGAGTACATGGAGAACTACACGCACCTGGCCGGCATGTGGCTGGTGGGCGAGGACCTGGCGCGCGAGAGCAATCGCGTGACGCTGCATGCCAGCCTCAAGGACCAGTGGGGCAACGCCATCCCCAACGTGCACTTCGACGACCATGCCAACGACATCGCGATGCGCGAGCATGCGTTCCGCCAGGGCCAGCGCGTCTACGAGGCGGCCGGTGCGCTCAAGTCCTTCCGCACGCCGCCCTACCCGTCCACGCACAACCTGGGCACCTGCCGCATGGGCGCCTCGGCGCAGAGCAGCGTGTGCAACGCCTACGGGCAGACCCACGACATCGCCAACCTGTTCATCTCCGACGGCAGCCAGTTCACGAGTGGCGGCGCCGAGAACCCCACGCTGACCATCGTCACGCTGGCGATCCGCCAGGCCGAGTACATCGCGCGCCAGATGCGCGAGCGCGCGCTGTGAGCCTCCCACCAGAACCTGCCACCATGACCTTCACCACCGAGACCGAACCCGGCGTCGCGGCGCAGCCCAGCGCCGCGTCCGACGGCTTCGTGTTCAACCACACCATGCTGCGCGTGCGCGATCCGCAGGCCGCGCTGGACTTCTACAGCCGCGTGATGGGCATGCGGCTGCTGCGCAAGCTGGACTTTCCGGAGATGGCGTTCTCGCTGTACTTCCTGCACCGGCCGCAGACCGGCGATGCGCCCGCGCCGCAGGACGCGGGTGCGCGCACGGCCTGGACCTTCGCGCAGCGCGGCATCCTGGAGCTCACGCACAACTGGGGCACGGAAAAGGACATCGCGTTCCGCTACCACGACGGCAACGCGCAGCCGCAGGGCTTCGGCCACATCTGCTTCTCGGTGCCGGACCTGGACGCCGCCGTGCGCTGGTTCGATGAGAACGCCGTGCCCTTCGTCAAGCGCCCGGACCAGGGCAAGATGAAGGACGTGGCCTTCGTCCGCGACCCCGACGGCTACTGGATCGAGATCGTGCAGGCCGACCGGCTGCAGGGGCTGGGCCGCTGACACCGCAGGTTCAGGCCGGCGCGCCGGCCCGCCGGCCGCCTGCGAACGGGTGACCAGTGTGTGCACGGGATCGCTGGTGCTCGCGGCCACGGGCCGGGTGCGCGGCGACGGCGCCAGCTCGCACTGGGCATCGGAGGCCAGGCAGTCTGAGCGCGCGCGGCCCGGGTCGTTCTCCACCGCGCACCACAGCACACCACTCCCACGCACTGCACCCCGCGCGCCGCCCTACGCCGCCCGCACCGCTGCAGCGCGCCCGTCGAACGCGCCGCCCGTCAGCGACTGGTCGCGCAGCGTCACGGCCTGCTTGCCCGGCAGCAGCGGAAACACCAGTTCGGCAAAGCGGATGGACTCCTCCAGATGGGGGTAGCCCGAGAGCACGAAGCTGTCCACGCCCAGGGCCATGTACTCCTGCAGCCGCGCCGCCACCTCCTGCGGATTGCCGACCAGCGCGGTGCCCGCGCCGCCGCGCACCAGGCCCACGCCGGCCCACAGATTGGGGCCCACGACGAGCCGGTCGCGCCGGCCGCCGTGCAGCGCGGCCATGCGCGCCTGGCCGACCGAGTCCATGCCTGCGTAGTTGCGCTGGGCCGCGGCGATGTCTTCGTCGCTCAAGTGGCTGATCAGCCGGTCGGCGTCAGCCCAGGCCTCGGCACTGGTCTCGCGCACGATCACGTGCAGCCGCACGCCGAAGCGCAGCGTGCGCCCATGGAGGGCCGCGCGCGCGCGCACGTCGGCGATCTTCTGGGCCACGGCCGCGGGCGGTTCGCCCCAGCTCAGGTAGGCGTCGACATGCTTGGCCGCCAGCGCGTGCGCGGCCGGCGAGGAGCCGCCGAAGTACAGCGGCGGATGCGGCCGCGTGACGGGCGCGTGGAAGTTGCGCGCACCGCGCACGCGCAGGTGCTGGCCCTCGAAGTCCAGCGTCTCGCCCTGCAGCAACCGGCGCCAGATCGTGAGGAACTCGTCGCCCACCGCGTAGCGCGTGTCGTGGTCGTAGAACACGCCGTCGGCGGCCAGCTCGGTGGCGTCGCCGCCGACCACCACGTTGAGCAGCAGCCGCCCCTGCAGGGCCTGGTCCAGCGTGGCGGCCTGGCGCGCCGAGGCCGTGGGATTGCCCAGCGAGGTGCGCAGCGCCACGAGCAGCTTGATGCGCCGCGTGACGGGCACGAGGCTGGCGGCCGTCACCCAGGGGTCCTGGCAGGAGCTGCCCGTGGGGATCAACAGGCCGTCGTAGCCCTGCGTGTCGGCCGTGACGGCGATCTGGCGCAGGTAGTCGTTGGTCGGTGCGCGGCCGAAGTCGGAGGTGCCGAGGTAGCGCGTGTCGCCCGAGGTGGGCAGGAACCAGAAGATGTCGGGACCCATGGAGATTTCCTGGAGCAGCCGCCCTGCGCGCCGGCATGCCGGGCAGGACGTCTGGGTGGACGGAGCGCGGCGGCATGGGGCCCGGCGGCCCCTGCCGCTGGGATGCCGGAGCATCCCGCGCGCGACACCCTCTAGTCTGGAATGGCCACGGCGCGCGGCTTGCGCGAAATGCGCGCATGCATATGCGCGGAACGCGCTTGGCGCCGGCGTGCGCACGGGGGCCCTTCGCCTGCGGCTTCGGCGCGAGCGCCTTCGGGCGGCCGGGCTGCGCTCAGGGTGCGTCGTCCTCGGGCCAGCCCGGCAGCGGGTTGTGCCAGCGCGTCCAGGCCTGGGGACCCTGCGCCATCTCGTCGTCGCTGAGCAGGCAGGCGTCGAAGCGCGCGCGCAGCGCCGCCTCGTCCATGCCCATGCCGATCAGCACGAGTTCCTGGCGTGCGTCGCCCACGGCGTCGTGCCATTGCGCGTCGATCAGCGCCAGCGACTCCGCATCCTGCGGCCATTCCTCGCGCGGCACCGCCGCCCACCAGTAGCCCGCCGGGCCGTGCCGCGCGACCGCGCCGGCCAGCGAGAGCGAACCGACCAGCGCCGGATGGCTGGCCAGCCAGAAGAAGCCCTTGGAACGCACCACGCCCGTCCATTCACGGTGGACCCAGGCCGCGAAGCGCTGCGGATGGAAGGGGCGCCGCGCACGGTAGACGAAGCTCTCGATGCCATAGGCCGCGGTCTCCGGCTCGTGCGTGCCGCGCAGTTCCTGCAGCCAGCCCGGGGCCTGCGAGGCCTGTGCGAAGTCGAACAGGCCCGTGTCCAGCACCTGCGCGAGCGGCACCCGGCCGAACTCGGCCGTCGCGATGCGCGCGCGCGGATTGAGGCCGCGCAGGATGGCGCACAGCCGTGCGCGCTCGGCCTCGCTGACGAGGTCGGCCTTGTTGAGCACGAGCACGTCGCAGAACTCGACCTGCTCGACCAGCAGGTCGACGACCGTGCGCGCGTCGTCCTCGCCCAGGGACTCGCCGCGGGACTGCAGGCTGTCGCGCGAGCCGTAGTCCTTGAGGAAGTTGTAGGCATCGACCACCGTGACCATGGTGTCGAGCCGCGCGATGTCCGAGAGGCTCTTGCCGTCCTCGCCCGCGAAGGTGAAGGTCTCCGCGATCGGCAGGGGCTCGGAGATGCCCGTCGACTCGATCACGAGCTGGTCGAACCGGCCCTCCAGGGCCAGGCGCTGCACCTCGCGCAGCAGGTCTTCGCGCAGCGTGCAGCAGATGCAGCCGTTGCTCATCTCGACCAGCTTCTCCTCGGTGCGCGAGAGCTGCGCGCCGCCGCCCCGCACCAGGGCGGCGTCGATGTTGACCTCCGACATGTCGTTGACGATGACCGCGACGCGCCGGCCCTCGCGGTTGTTCAGGATGTGGTTGAGCAAGGTGGTCTTGCCCGCGCCCAGAAAGCCGGACAGCACCGTCACGGGCAGGCGTGTGGAAGAAGAGGTGGGTTCGTGGGGCATGGGCGGGTGGGCAATCAAAGGGAATGGCGTGCAGGATCTGGCGCAGGTTTCAAGCCACTAACGATCATGCATTCTCATTATCACACCAACCCGGCATGTCGCAGACAGGCGGTCGCCGCCCGGCCGCTGACGGCACTCCCAACGTTCAGGGGACGGCGGCTCCATGCGCACGCCGGATGCGAGCGCGCCATGCGGGCGCCAGAAATGCGCAACGGGGAGAAGCCAGCACCGCATGCGCCATGCAATGGGCGCGGCCCGGCCGCAGCCGACAAGGAAATCGTCCCGGAAAAGAAAAAGCCGCCTGAAAGGCGGCTTTGTACAGAACGGGAACCTGTGTTCCTGTCCAAGTTTTCTGAAGCACTGAACGCTGGTTTCGTTCAGAAGAAAACTTGGTAGGCGCGATTGGACTCGAACCAACGACCCCCACCATGTCAAGGTGGTGCTCTAACCAGCTGAGCTACGCGCCTGTTGCAAGACCACGATTATAGCCATACTTTTACGCGTTTGTCACGCTGGCGCGAAAAAGTTCATCGGCGGCGCGCCGAGCGCACGCCGGGCACCTCGGCCACGACCCCCAGCACGCGCGTGAGCCGTGCGGCATCGGAGACTTCCACCGTGAAGGTCATCCACGCCGTGCCCTTGACCGACTGGGTCTGCACGCCGATCACGTTCATGCGCTCCTTGGTGAAGACGTCGGAAATGTCGCGCAGCAGGCCCTGCCGGTCCGCCGCCTCCACCGCCACGTCGACCGGATAGACCGCGGCCGCCTCCTTGCGCTGCAGGCCCCACTCCACGTCGATCACGCGCTCGGCGTTGCGGGCCGCCATCTCGCGCAGGTTGCTGCAATCGGCGCGGTGGATGCTGACGCCCTTGCCGCGCGTGACGAAGCCGACGATGGCGTCCGGCGGCGCAGGCTTGCAGCACTTGGCCAGCTGCGTCATGAGCGAGTCCACGCCCACCACGAGCACGCTGCCCTTGTGCGCGCTGCGCGCCTTCTTGATCTGCGGCACATCGTCCTGCGGCGGCGCGGCGGGACGCAGCAGCAGCTCAATGTTGCGCAGCGAGTACTCGTCCTTGCCGATGACCTCGAACAAGGCATCGGTGGACTTGAAGCCCAGCTGCGAGGCGATGTCGTCGAGCTTGAGTGCCGTCTTGCCTTCGCGCTGCAGCAGCTTCTCCACGGCCTCGCGGCCCCGCGCCACGGTGGCATGCAGCGCCGCGGCGTTGAACCAGGCCCTGGCCTTGGCGCGCGCGCGGTGGCTGGCCAGGTAGCCCAGCTCGGCATTGAGCCAGTCGCGCGAGGGCCCGCCCTCCTTGGCAGCCGTGATCTCCACCGTCTGCCCGTTCTGCAGCGGCGTGTTCAGGGGCACCATGACCCCATCGACGCGGGCACCGCGGCAGCGGTGGCCCAGGTTGGTGTGCAAGGTGTAGGCGAAGTCCACGGGCGTGGCGCCGGCCGGCAGTTCGACCACGGCTGCGTCGGGCGTCAGCACGTAGATGCGGTCGCTGAGCAGGTCGAGCTGGCCGCTGGCCGGCAGGCCCTCGGGACGCATGGCACCCGAGAGGTCGCGCTCCCAGGCCAGCAGCTGGCGCAGCACGGCGATCTTGGCGTCGTAGGCGCCGCTGGCGGTCACGCCTGCATAGCCCTTGGCGCCGGCTTCCTTGTAGGCCCAGTGGGCGGCCACACCGTGCTCGGCGTGGTCGTGCATGGCCTGCGTGCGGATCTGGATCTCGATGGGCTGGCCCTGGGCACCGCCGTCCAGGTGCGGCCGCACCACGGTGTGCAGCGACTGGTAGCCGTTGCCCTTGGGCTTGGCGATGTAGTCGTCGAACTCCTGCGCGATCGGCTGGAAGTGCTCGTGCACCCAGCCCAGCACCGTGTAGCAGTCGGCCACCGTGGGCACGATCACGCGCAAGGCGCGCACGTCGAACACCTGGGCGAAGTCCAGCGACTTGCCGCGCATCTTCTTGACGATGCTGTAGATGTGCTTGGGCCGGCCCTGCACGGTCGCATCGATGCCCTGGGCGCGCAGCGCGGTCTCGACGGCGCTGCGCAGCTGCGCCATGCCTGCTTCGCGCTCGACGCGCTTTTCGTCCAGCAGCCGCGCCACCTGCTTGTAGGTCACGGGCTCCAGGAAGCGGAAGGCCAGGTCTTCCATCTCCCACTTGATCTGCCAGATGCCCAGCCGGTTGGCCAGCGGCGCGAACACCTGCAGCGACTCGCGCGCCATCTGCTCGCTGACCGGCGTCTTGCTCGCGGCATGCCAGCGCAGCGTCTGCAGCCGCGAGGCCAGCCGCAGCATGACCACGCGCAGGTCGCGCGAGAACGCCAGCAGCATCTTGCGCACGGTCTCCGTCTGCACGCCGGCGTCGTCGACCAGGTGCGAGGACGACAGCGCGCCACGCGACAGGCGCTGCACGCGCATGAGCTGCGTGGTCTCCACGGCCAGGGTGGCGAAGTTCTCGCCGAAGGCCTTGGCGATGACCTCGTGCGGCCGGTTCAGGTGCACGCAGGCGTGGACCAGGTAGCTGGCCGCCTGCATGGCTTCGGAGCCGCCCACGTCGCGCAGGATGGCGGCCACGGCATCGGCATGGACCAGCGTGTTCTCGCCGGAATCCAGCGTCTCGCCGGCGATCAGCGGCTCGGCGAACGCGCGGGCCCGCGCCAGCGCATGGACCTGGTCGGCCAGCGCGCGCTCGCTGGCCGCGATCAGGTCGTTGACGGGCACGGGCGTGCTCAACGGCCCGTTCAACTGCGCACTCGATGCCTTCACGTCCGTCTCTTCGCCTCAGTCACCCTGCAGGAATGCCAAGACGGCCTGGCGCTGGTCCTCGGCCACGAGCGTGGGCGCGTGGCCGACGCCTGCGAACTCGACCAGGCGCGCACGCGGACCGCGCTGGGCCATCTGCGCGGCTGTCGCCGGCGACAGCAGGTCGGACTGCGCGCCACGCAGCAGCAGCGTCTGGGCCTGGATCTGGTCGTACAGCTGCCACATGAGCGCTTCGCCCTGCGCAGCCAGCTCCGGCGTCAGGGCGCGGAAGGGCTCTGCAATGCGCGGGTCGTAATGCAGCGCGAGCCCGCCGTCGGGCTCATCGGGCACGCGTGGCCGCACCATGTGGCGCGACAGCTCCAGCCACTGCTGTGCGCTGTGCGGCCCAAAACTCGTGGACACGGCCCACAATGCCGCGGCCGCCTGGTCCAGCGAAGCAAAGGTTCCGCTCTTGCCCAGGTAGGTGCCGATGCGCTGCAAAGCTTCCCATTGCACCACCGGGCCCACGTCGTTGAGCACCAGCTTGCGCACGGGCGTGGGCAGCGGCAGACCGGGCTGGCCGGCCAGGACCATGCCGATCAGCCCGCCCATGCTGGTGCCGACCCAGTCCAGGCGCGCCATCGGCGCCTGCGCATGCAGCTGCGCCAGCAGTGCGAGGATGTCGCCCGCGTAGACGGGGATCTGGTAGCCGGCCGGATCTGCCAGCCAGTCGCTGCGCCCACGGCCCACCACATCGGGGCACACCACGCGCATGCGCGGCGCCAGTGCGCGCGCCAAGGCGTCGAAGTCGCGCCCCTGGCGCGCCAGCCCGTGCACGCAGACCACCACATGCGAGCTGCCGGTGTCGCCCCACTGCCAGTAGGCCATGCGGTGTCCGCCTGCAGAGCCGCCCACGGCGGCAGGGCCGGGGCAAACGACATGGTGCAGAACGGGAGCGGTCATGGTCAGAAGATTCGTATGGAATATGCGCAGCCGCCCCATCCTAAAGGATAGGGGCGGCTTGCGTCGCGTCCTCTTGTGCCGGACTCCGCCGAATGGCGTACGCCCGGCGGCAGGCTCAGCTCAACGCAGCTGGACGCCGCCGGAGACCGTCACGGTCACGGCGCTCTTGCCGGCCTCGACCGGCACGGGCGCCGCCGCGTCCGAGAAAGCGCCCTTGGCCTGCATCGCCATCACGCGCGGACGCGGCATGCCGCCCTCGTCGGACATCACGGACACCTCACGCAGGCTGTAGTCGGCAAAGCCGAAGCCGCGCGCGATCGTGGCCGCCTTGGCCTTGAACTGCTCGATCGCCATGGACTGCGCCTGCGTCTCCACGCGCGCGCGCTCCTCACGGCTCAGGCTGAACGCAACCTGGCTGACGGTCAGCCCGGAA
>DATKFT010001032.1:0-7164 GCA_035544335.1 Pseudorhodoferax sp. | reverse complement strand
ACGCGCAGCAGCGAGCTGGCCTGGCCGGGGCTGGGCCTGCTGGCCCAGGACCAGACACCACGCAACCGCTTCGACCGGCCGCAAGGCCGCGTGCCGGGCGGCGGCGCAGCCGGTGCCGCTGTGGCCGTGGCCGATGGCATGGTGGCCGCGGCCATCGCCAACGACGCAGGTGGCGGCCTGCGTGTGCCGGCCGCGCTGAACGGTCTGGTCGGCTGGAAGCCCACGGCCCGCCGCGTGCCGCAGGCCGGCCTGCTGCCGCTGTCGCCTTCGCTAGACAGCATTGGCGTCATCGCCCACAGCGTGGACGACTGCGCGCTGCTCGACGGCGTGCTGGCCGGCCAGCCGCCGCGGCCGGCCACGGGCCCGCTGCTGCGCGGCCTGCGCCTGGCCCTGCCGACCACGCTGGTGCAGGACGCGCTGGCGCCCGAGGTGGCCCATGCCTTCCAGGTCGCCGTGGCGCGGCTGGCCGCCGCTGGCGTGCAGATCGTCGAACTCGCGCTGCCGGCCTTCGCCTCGGCCGCCGCGCTGGCGCCGCTGGCCGGCGCAGAAGCCCAGGCCGCGCATGGCGCGCTGCTGGCCGGTGGCAAGGCGCCGCAGGACGCGCGCGTGCTGGCGGCCCTGCAGGCCGGCGCGGCGCTGGACACCAACGCGCGCACGGCGCTGCAGGCCAGGCGCACGGCCTTCATCGCCGAGGTCGGCGCCGCGGCCGGTGGCTTCGATGCGCTGCTGCTGCCCAGCACGCAGGACAGCGCGGTCACGCTGGCCCAGGCCGCGGCCGACGGCGCGGGCCAACTGCGCGAGCGCGCGCTGCGCAACGCGGCACTTGTCAATTTTTTCGACGGTTGTGCGCTGACCCTGCCCTGCCAGGCGCCGGGCCAGGCCCCCGTGGGTCTCACGCTGGCCGGACTGGCCGGCAGCGACGCGCGTGTGCTGGGCGTGGGCCGCTCGGTCGCCGCGCTGCTGGCCTCAGCGGCCTGACCGGTTCTGCCCCGACGCCGCGCGCAGGGGCTGCAGCAGGTGCCGCAGCCCGTTGTGGTCGATCTCCAGCATGAGCGCCAGCAGGCGCCCGATCTCGCCGCGCGGAAAGCCCTCGCGCGCGAACCAGGCGAGGGCCTGTTCACGCTACGGAGGGGAGCGCGCTGGCCCGAGTCCCGGATGGATGCGCGAAGCGAGGCGCAGCAGGTAGCCTCAGCTACCTGCAAGCCTCGCGACAAAGCAGACGCCGGGAATCGGGCCAGCCCTTCGGGAAGGATGTCCATCGGGCGCATTGCGGCGTTGCGGCTCGTTCGCGTAGCCAGCTACGCAGCACTCGCCACGCCTTGCACTGCATCCCGATGGACATCCTTCGCGCCCCCTCCGTAGCGTGAACAGGCCCTGGGTAGTTGCCGGGCAGGTCGGCGAGCAAGGTGCCCTTGTAGCGCCCATAGGGCATGGCCAGCGTGGCCAGCCGCTCCAGGTCCTGCGGGTTCATCGCGGCGCGGCGCCCTTCGCGTCCATCAGCGGCCGCCGCCGACATGCCTGTCGAGGAACGCGAACAACCGGGCCGTGACCTCGTCGCGGTTGGTTTCGTTGAGCAGCTCGTGGCGCGCCTGCGGATACAGCACCACCTCGACATCGCGCACGCCCGCGTCACGGTAACGCTGGCCGACCAGCTGCACGGCCGCGCCGCCGGGCCCGGCGATGGGATCGGCGTCGCCCGACAGCAGCAGCACGGGCAGGTCCTTGCGCACGCGCGCGAGTTCGGCCGGGTCGGCTGCGCGCGCCAGCGTGGCCATGCCCAGGAAGGGTTCGGGCACGAAGCCGCAGGCCGGGTCGGCGCAGTAGCGGTCGACCTCGGCCGCGTCGCGGCTCAGCCACTCGTAGCCCGTGCGGTGTTCGAAGCCCTGGTTCAGCGTGCTGAGGTCCACCGGACCTTCGGCGCTCAGCATGGCGGCGATGCCGGCGGGCTCGCTGGTGCCCAGCAGCACGGCGGCCTCGACGTCGGCCGAATGGTCGAGCAGGAACTGCTGCGTCGCGAACGAGCCCATGCTGTGGCCGACCAGGGCCAGCGCCAGGCCCGGGTGGTCGGCACGGATGCGCCGGTTGAGCTGGTGGAGGTCGTCCACCCAGCCCGGCCAGCCGTCGCGGCCCCAGTGCCCGTAGGCGCCCGCCGCGGTGCGGCCCGAGCCGCGGCCGTCGGGCGCGTAGACCACGTAGCCCGCAGCGGCCAGCGCCTGGCCCACGCGGCGGTAGCGCCCCGCATGCTCGCCCAGGCCGTGCTGCAGCTGCACGGCCGCGCGCGGCCGCCCCTCGGGCGCCCAGCGCCAGGTCTGCAGCGCGATGCCGTCGCGCGTGGTCACGGTGATGGTGCTTTCCTGCATGTCTGTCTCCTCTGTTGGTTGTGCAATCTCAGTTCGCCACGGCGCTGGCGCGCCACCCGCGGGGCATGAAACCGGCGCGCAAGGCGCTCATCGCGTGGCCGCGGAGCAGGCCATGCCAGCGCAGCCGCGGAACTGGCTCTGCCAGGCCGCTGGGTGCGCCCCCTTGCGGGGGGATGGGACTTCTACACGCCCTTCGAAGTCCAAACGGGGGTGGCTGCATCTCAATCGCTGGGCTTGAGCCCGGCGCGCTCGATCACGGGCTGCCACAGCCGCAGTTCCTTGCGCATGAAGTCGGCCAGTTCCTGCGGCGTGCTGCCCACGGGGTCGAAGTAGGCCGTTTCGAGCCGGCGCCGCGTTTCCGGGTCCCGGAGTGCTTCGGCGATGGCGGTGCTCATGCGCTGCACGACGGCCGGCGGCGTGCCCTTGGGCGCCATGTAGGCGAACCAGGGCACGGCCTGGATGTCGGGCAGGCCCGATTCACGCAGCGTGGGCAGCGCGGGCAGCAGCGCCGAGCGTTCGGCCGAGCTGACGGCCAACGCCACGAGCCGGCCGGCCTGCACCTGCGGCATGACCGACACGGGCGGCAGGCAGGCGAAGTGCACGTCGCCCTGCAGCATGGCCGTGGCGGCCTGGCCCGAGGACGCGTAGGGGATGTGCACCGCGAAGGACTGCGTGCGCAGCTTGATGAGCTCCACGCCCAGGTGCGAGATCGAGCCGTTGCCCGTGGACGCGAAGTTGTACTGCCCCGGGTTGCGCCGCAGCGCGGCCAGCCAGTCCTTGACCGAGGCCACGCCCATGCCGGTCGTGGCCACGCAGACATTGGGCGTGGTCGCGGCCAGCGACACCGGCACCAGGTCGCTGAACGGGTCATAGGGCAGGCGCTTGAACAGCACGGTGTTGTAGACCAGCGGCGCGTTGACCGAGAGCAGGAAGGTCTGGCCGTCCGGCGCGGCCTTGGCCACGAGGTCCGTGCCCGTGTTGCCGCCCGCGCCAGGCTTGTTGTCCACGATCAGCGGCTGGCCCAGCAGGGGACCGAGCTTGTCGTTGACGATGCGCGCCAGGATGTCGGGCGAGGAGCCCGCCGCGAACGGCACGACGATGCGCACGGGCCGCTGCGGCCAGTCCTGGGCGGCCGCGGCCCCCGCGGCACCCGCCAGCAGCAGCGCGGTGGCGCTGCCCAGAATCCGTCCCCAGGCGCGTTGCGCGCGTGTTGTGCATCCCATGCTTCTCCTCCTTGTGTTGCGCATGCGCCGCAGCCGCTGGGCTGCGGCGCCCCTGTCACTCCTCCGACGCCACGAGCGTGACGCGCTCGCGGCGCGTGCTGCCGCCGCGCCACAGCGTGAGCTCCACGCGGTCGCCGCTCTGGCGCTGCTCCAGCAGGTTCAGCACGTCGTCGGGGCTGGCCACGGACTCGCCGTCGATCGCCGTGATCACATCGCCCGCATTGACGCCGCGCTCGCCGCGCGTGAACGCGCGCAGCCCCGCCTGCGCGGCCGGGCTGCCCGGCTGCACGCGCACGATGGCCACGCCGCGCGGCAGGCCCAGCGCCCGGTTGAACTGCTGCGTGGCATAGGCCACGCCGAGTGCGGGCCGCACGAAGCGGCCATCGCGGACCAGCCGCGGCACGATGCGGTTGACCTCGTCCACCGGGATCGAGAAGCCGATGCCCGCGCTCGCGCCCGAGGGGCTGTAGATGGCGGTATTGACACCGATCAGCCGGCCCGCCGAATCGAGCAGCGGACCGCCCGAGTTGCCCGGATTGATCGCCGCGTCGGTCTGGATCGCGCCGCGGATGGTGCGCCGCGTGACCGACTCGATCTCGCGGTTCAACGCGCTCACGATGCCCGTGGTCAGCGTCTGGTCCAGGCCGAAGGGGTTGCCGATCGCGTAGACCGACTGGCCGACCTGCAGATCGGCGCTGCTGCCGATCGGCAGCGGGCGCAGCTGGCCGGCCGGTGCGTCGATCTTGAGCACGGCCAGGTCGCGGTCGGGGAACACGCCGACCAGCTTGGCCGCGTAATGGCTCTGGTCGGCCAGCGTCACGCGTGCGCCGCTGGCGCCCTGGATCACATGGAAGTTGGTGACGATGTGGCCCTGCGCGTCCCAGACGAAGCCCGTGCCCGTGCCCTGCGGCACCTGCTGCACATTGCGCGAGAACAGTTCGCGCTCCAGGCCCAGCGAGGTGATGTTGACCACCGAGGGCGAGGCGGCCTTGAAGACCGCGATGTTGTTCTGTTCCTCCGCGCCGAGCGGGCCGCGCGGCGTGACGGCGCGCGGCACCGCATCGCTGCGGGCCTGCGCGGGGGGCAGCACGGTGACGCACGCGAGCGCGCAAACCAGGCAACGAAGCAGACGGTCAAGGTTCATCTCGGTCTTCCAGGGCGCCGCTGCACGCCAGCCGCAGTTCGAACAGCCGAGCAGCAGGCCGGGGCATCCCGGCGGCCGGCTTCGCCGGACACCTCGGGGCGCCCCTTGCGGGGGTGGTTTCCTCTCAGCGGCCTATTGTCCTTCGCCTGTCCGAGGCCCCCCTGGCAAAGCCCCCTCGAGGCCGCGGCGCAGACGCCGGGACACCGGTCTGCCACAGCCCCCGGGGCCTGCCCTGCGCCGGGTGTGCCAAGCCCGCTGGCGGGCCTGGCCTAGGGTGCCGCGCGGGGGACGCCCGCGGCCAGCGGCCCGGGCAGCGGCGCCTGCAAGGCCATGGACAGGCGCCGCAGCGCATCGCCGAAGCCCGAGGGCGCGCGGTGGTCACGCCGGGCGCTGGTCCAGACCCGCGGCCCCGCGCTGTACGCCACCGGGATGCCGGCCGCCTCCAGCGCCCGGACCAGGGCCACGTCCTCGCTGCAGGCCAGGGCCGGAAAGCCGCCGGCCTGGCGGTAGGCCGCGGCGGACACGCCGAGGTTGGCGCCATGGATGTGGCGGTGCCCCTCCACGCGCCGGTACTGCGCGGCGAACGCCGCGGCCAGCGCGGCCGCGCACTCGCCGTGCACGCTCCAGTCGGCCACCCACACGCAGCCGCAGACGGCCTCGCGCTGCAGCGCGAGCTGCGCGGCCAGCCAATCCTCGGCCACGGTCGAGTCGGCGTCGGTGAAGGCCAGCCAGCGCGCGCCGGCCGCAAGCAAGCGCTCGGCGCCCGCGTGCCGCGCCACACCCACGTTGCGCGCGGCCAGTGCCAGCGTGGTCGCGCCGCCTGCGGCGGCATGCGCGGCGGTGTCGTCGCTGCAGTCGTCGGCCACCACGACAACCTGCACCGTCTCGCCGCCCAGGGCGGGATGCGCGGCCGCACGCCACACCGAGGCCACGCAGGCCGCGATGGGCCCGGCCTCGTTGTGCGCGGGAATGACCACGCCGATCACCGGATGCCTTCGCGTTGCGCGACGGAGCGCGCATCGCGCGTCCAGACCTTGAGGCTGAAGTCGTCCTCTTCGTGTGCGACGGCCAGGTGCAGGCCCGCGCCTGCGAGCGCCGCGTGCACATCGGCGGTCGCGCTCAGGCGCTCGGCGAAGTCCGGCCGCCAGTCGCAGGCCAGCAGCACGCCATCGGGCAGCAGCCCCTGCGCGCAGTGCTGCGCGACGCTGCGCACCGCGGCCAGGGGCAGGAAGTACAAGACCTCGCTGAGCACGACCAGGTCGAACCGCTCGGCCACCGGCCAGTGCTGTGGCAGCACATGGCGCGCGAGCTGCACCTGCGGCAGCCGGGCCGTGCGTGCGCGGGCGGCCTGCAGCGCCTGCTCCGAGAAGTCGGCCGCCACCACCGCGTCGCAGCGCTGGGCCAGGGCCACGGTCAGCACACCGCTGCCGCAGCCGGGTTCGTAGCAGCGCTGAAAGCGCGGCCGCGGCAGGCAGGCCAGCACGAGGTCGCGCTTGCGCTGCTCGTACCAGCGCGTGCGCAGCCGGTAGGGATCGGCGCAGTGGCCGTACAGCCGCTCGAAGTAGCCGTGCAAGGCCGTCATGCGAACAGCAGCTCGAAGGGACGCTGCGCCCGCGCCAGCATGGGCATGCGCAACACCGGCGTGTGCGGGCAGTCCGGATCGCGCTGCCATTGCGAGGCGAAGGCCTGCAGCGCCGCCTGCTTGCGCGCGATCACCTCGGGCGGCAGCACGAGCAGGCGCGCGCGTTGCCAGGGCATCTGCGGTGTGCCGGCCGGCGCCCACTGCCAGCCCCAGACGGGAATCTCGTAGAGGCTGGCGCCGCGCACGGCAGCGGCCGCACGCGCGGCGCGCGCACAGGCCTCGTGGTCAGGATGGCCGTCCAGCGCCCAGGTCGTGAACAGCACATCGTCGCGCGTCAGCAGCGCCTGCAGCCGCCGCGCCAAGCGACCGGCCTGGCCGGCCACGCCGCCGTCGGGCAATCCGAGCCGCAGGGCGCCGGCACGCACGCCCAGCGCGTGCAGCGCTGCGCGGGTCTCGCCGATGCGCTGGCGCGCCAGCGCCTGCGGCGTCCAGCGCCGCGAACCGGCATGGCTGGCCTCGCCGTCGGTCACCGCGACAAGCACGATGCGGCGTGCCAGACCGGCCAGCTGCGCGAGCAGGCCGCCGACCATCAGCACCTCATCGTCCGGGTGCGGCGCCAGGACGACCGCGCGCTGCCTGGCCTGCACCAGGTCCTGGGCCCGGACCCGCGGCAGCGCCTGCCCAGCCAGCCAGCGGCGCCAGTCGCGCTCCGGCGTGCCGTCGCCGACAAGCTGGCGCTCGTTCACAGCGTCCATGGGGGGTTCTCCAACAACAGCTGCTGGCCCAGCGCCGCGAGGTCGCGTTCGGCATGGCTCTGGCGCAGAAAGATGGGCAGGTCGGCCATGGCCCGTGCCA
>DATKFT010001031.1:0-13190 GCA_035544335.1 Pseudorhodoferax sp. | reverse complement strand
GATGCCGCCCTGGATGCCGCGCAGGCTGCGCAGCTCGCCCAGCCCCAGGGTGTTCAGCAGGGCCTGGGCATCGTGTTCTGTGACCTCGGTGAAGACTGCCACGGTGTCAGAAGCCCAGCACTTTCCAGACGCGCTGCCCGGCATTGCCCTGGGCACCGTCGCGTTCGTTGCCGGGGCGCACGCGCGCGCCGTTGTGCGGCACGATCTCGTAGGCCGGCATGGCGCTGTTGAGCGGCTGCACGGTGATGCTCTGCGGCTCGCCGCCGTAGCGCAGCTCGTCGATGCGCGCGCCCTTGTCTTCCACGCGGATGTGCTCGATCCGTTTCTCGGTGCCGGACGGGCCCGGGTTGTCGGCGACCAGCGGAGGGGCCGCCGGGGCCTGGCCGGCCGGTGCCTGGGCCCAGGCGCCAGCCGTGGCGGCCAGGCAGAAACAGGTGAGCAGGAGTGCGCGCATGCCACCATTGTAGGTGGCGGCGCAGCGCGCGCGGCCGAAGGCACAATGCCCCGATGAGCGACACGAACACCCTGCTGCTGGTCGATGGATCCAGCTATTTGTACCGGGCCTACCACGCGCTGCCGGACCTGCGCGGCCCCGACAATTTCCCGACGGGTGCGCTGCATGGCATGGTGGCCATGCTGACCAAGTTGCGCGCACAGTTTCCCTCCGCCCACGCCGTCTGCGTGTTCGATGCGCCAGGCAAGACCTTCCGCGACGACCTGTACGCCGAGTACAAGGCCAACCGCGCCGCGATGCCCGAGCCGCTGGTGCAGCAGATCGCGCCCATCCACGAGATCGTGCGGCTGCTGGGCTGGCCCGTGCTGTCCATTGCCGGCATCGAGGCCGACGACGTGATCGGCACGCTGGCGCGCAGCATGGCGGCGCGCGGCGGCCAGGTCGTGGTGTCCACGGGCGACAAGGACATGGCGCAGCTCGTCGATGGCCATGTCACGCTGATCAACACCATGAGCAACGAGACGCTGGACCCGGCTGGTGTACAGGCCAAGTTCGGCGTGCCGCCCGAGCGCATCGTGGACTACCTGTCACTGATCGGCGACACCGTGGACAACGTGCCCGGCGTCGACAAGGTCGGGCCCAAGACGGCCGTCAAGTGGCTGACCGAGCACGGCTCGCTGGACGGTGTGATCGCGGCCGCAGGCGCCATCAAGGGCGTGGCCGGCGAGAACCTGCGCAAGGCGCTGGACTGGCTGCCCATGGGCCGCCAGCTCGTGACCATCCGCACCGACTGCGACCTGGCCGAGCATGTGGCGGGCTGGCCCGCGGAGACCGCGTTCGACGCGCTCAAGTTCGCCGAACCAGACCCCGCGCAGCTGCTGGACTTCTACACCCGCTACGGCTTCAAGACCTTCCGCCGCGAGCTGGAAGCGCGCATGGCGGCCACGACGCCCGCACCCGGCGCGACCGGTGCGACCAACGACCTGTTCGCCGAAGGGCAGGGCGATGCCGCTGCGCCAGCCGCCACGGCCTGCGAGCCGACCGCCCCGAGCGGCGATTACCAGACCCTCACGACCTGGGAGCAGCTGGACGCCTGGATCGCGCGGCTGCGCGATGCGCCGCTGGCCGCGCTGGACACCGAGACCGATTCGCTGGACCCCATGCGCGCGCGCATCGTGGGCATCTCGTTCGCGCTGCAGGCGCGTGAGGCCGCTTACGTGCCGCTGGCCCACAACTACGCCGACGTGCCCGACCAGCTGCCGCTCGACGCGGTGCTGGCCAAGCTGCGCCCCTGGCTGGAGGACGAGGCCGCGGGCAAGATCGGCCAGAACATCAAGTACGACAGCCATGTGCTGGCCAACCACGGCATCACCGTGCGCGGCTGGCGCCACGACACCTTGCTGCAGAGCTATGTGATCGAGGCGCACAAGCCGCACAGCCTGGAAAGCCTGGCCGACCGCCACCTGGGCCGCAAGGGCCTGTCCTACGAGGACATCTGCGGCAAGGGCGCCAAGCAGATCCCCTTCGCGCAGGTCGATGTGCAGACGGCCACCACCTACTCGGGCGAGGACAGCGAGATGGTGCTGGACGTGCACCGCGTGCTGTGGCCCGAACTCGATGCCGAGCCGGCCACCGCGCCGAGCCGTCGCTATGTCTACGAGCAGATCGAGATGCCGACCAGCGCCGTGCTGCAGCGCATCGAGCGCCATGGCGTGCTGGTCGACGCGGCCGTGCTGCAAAAGCAGAGCCAGGCCCTGGCCGAACGCATGATCGCGCTGGAGCAGGAGGCCTACGACCTGGCCGGCCAGCCCTTCAACATGGGCAGCCCCAAGCAGATCGGCGAGATCCTGTTCACCAAGCTCGGCATCCCGGTGCAGAAGAAGACCGCCACGGGCGCGCCGTCCACCGACGAGGAGGTGCTCGAGAAGCTGGCGGCCGACTACCCGCTGCCCGCGCGCTTGCTGGAGCACCGCAGCCTGGCCAAGCTCAAGGGCACCTACACCGACAAGCTGCCGCTGATGGTCAATCCCATCACGGGCCGCGTGCACACCAACTACGCACAGGCCGTGGCGGTCACGGGCCGGCTGTCCAGCAACGAGCCCAACCTGCAGAACATTCCGATCCGCACGCCCGAAGGCCGGCGCGTGCGCGAGGCCTTCGTCGCGCCGCCGGGCCATCGCATCGCCAGCGCCGACTACTCGCAGATCGAGCTGCGCATCATGGCCCACATCAGCGAGGACCCGGGCCTCTTGGCTGCGTTCGCCGAGGGGCGCGACGTGCACCGCGCCACGGCGGCCGAGGTCTTCGGCGTGGCCGTGGACGCCGTCAGCAGCGAGCAGCGCCGCTACGCCAAGGTCATCAACTTCGGCCTGATCTACGGCATGGGCGCCTTCGGCCTGGCCAGCAACCTGGGCATCGACCAGAAGGCCGCGAAGAACTACATCGACCGCTACTTCGACCGCTTCGCGGGCGTCAAGCGTTACATGGACGAGACGCGCGCCCAGGCCGCGGCCCAGGGCTATGTGGAGACGCTGTTCGGCCGGCGCATCGTGCTGCCCGAGATCCAGGGCGGCAGCGGCCCGCGCCGCGCCGCGGCCGAGCGCCAGGCCATCAACGCGCCCATGCAGGGCACGGCGGCCGACCTCATCAAGCTGGCCATGATCGCGGTGCAGGCCGAACTCGACCGTGCGGGCAAGTCCACGCGCATCGTGATGCAGGTGCACGACGAACTGGTGTTCGAGCTGCCCGAAGACGAGGTGGACTGGGTGCGCAGCGAGGTACCGCGGCTCATGGCCGGCGTGGCCAGCCTCAAGGTGCCGCTGCTGGCCGAGGTGGGCCTGGGCGCGAACTGGGACCAGGCGCACTGAGCCCGGCCTTGCTCGCAGACTACAGCGCGCAGGGCTTTGCCGTGCGGCGCGGCGCGCTCGGCGCCGCGCTGCGCGAGCGGCTGTGCGCCGCGGTGGACGCCGTGCAGGCCCGCGCCGGCACGCTGAGCGAGGCCGAGCGCGCGCTGCTGGTGTTCGAACGCGACCAGCCACCGGCGCGCCGTGATGGCGTGCCGGCCGAGGCGGTCGGCGACGCGATCTTCCTGCTCGGCGAACCCTGGGTGTTCGACCCGGTCTTCGAGACCGTGCTCGCCGAGCCCGCCATCGTGGAGACGGCGCGCCTGCTGCTGCAGACCGATGCGGTGGTCGCGCACTTCATGAACGTGACCATCAAGCATCCGCGCTTCGGCCGCGCCATCGGCTGGCACCGCGACTTTCCGAACACCTACATCTGCACCGAGGGTTCGGATTTCCTGCGGATCATGCTGTGCCTGGACGGCATGGACGCAGCAACGGGCGCGACCTGTTTCGTGCCGGGCTCGCAGCAGCTGTCCGACGCGGCCGCGCGCCGCGAGAAGCAGCAGGCCCGCCCGCCCGTGGACGCGCAGGCCGCCGTCACGCTGCAATGCGCGCCAGGCGACCTCGTGGCCATCCATCCCAAGGTGCTGCACGGTGGCGGCATGAACCGCGGCGCGCGCCCGCGCCGCAACCTCGTGCTGCAGGTGGGGCGTGCGCAGGCCGCGCTGGTCACCACGCAACACGAAGCCATCACGGGCCGACCCCTGCGGTGAATGCCGGCGCGCGCGTTCGGTCTTTGCCGAGCTGCCGCACAATGCGCCGCGTCCACCACCACCGACGGGAGTGCTCCATGCTGCGTGACGATCTCCAGGCCGATTTCGATTCCTTGCTGCCAGGCCGCAGCACCGAAGAAGGCGCCTCGCGCCGCACCGCACTGAAGGCGGCCCTGGGCGTGGGCTACGCGGCCTCGACCGGGCCCATCATGGCGCAGACCGCGGTCAAGACCTCGGCCGAGGGGCTCACGGCCGGCGAGATCGGCATCGAGGTCAACGGCTTCAAGCTGCCGGCCTACCGCGCCGCGCCGGCCGGCAAGACCGGCCTGCCCGTCGTGCTCGTGGTGCAGGAGATCTTCGGCGTGCACGAGTACATCGCCGACACCGCGCGGCGCTTCGCCAAGGCCGGCTACCTCGCGATCGCGCCCTCGCTGTACGCGCGCCAGGGCGACCCGACGCAGTACACCGAGATCGCCAAGCTGCAGTCCGAACTCGTGTCCAAGGTGCCCGATGCCCAGGTCATGGCCGACCTGGACGCGGCCGTGAAGTGGGCCGGTGCCCACGGCGGCGATGTGTCCAGGCTCGGGATCACGGGCTTTTGCTGGGGTGGGCGCATCACCTGGCTGTACAGCGCACACAACCCGGGCGTGAAGGCCGGCGTGGCCTGGTACGGGCGCCTGGTCGGCCATGCCAGTGCGCTCACGCCGCGCCACCCGGTGGATGTTGCGGGGCAGCTGAACGGCCCGGTGCTGGGCCTGTACGGCGGCGCCGACACCGGCATCCCGCTGGACACCGTGGAGAAGATGAAGGCGGCCCTCGCACAGGGCAGCGCGGCCGCCAAGGCCTCCGAGTTCGTGGTCTATCCCGATGCCCCCCACGCCTTCCATGCCGACTACCGGCCGAGCTTTCGCCAAGGCCCGGCCGAGGACGGCTGGCAGCGCGCGCTGGCCTGGTTCAAGGCCAAGGGCGTGGCCTGAGCGGCCGGCCGGGCACCGCGGCCTGCGCCTACGGGCGCCGTCGGGCCAGGATGACGTCCCCGCTGCGGGGGCGCGGCGAGCATGGAGGGCAGATCCCCCAGGGGATGCCCACAACCGATCCATCCGATCGACCCGATCCAAGGAGCACGCCATGGCCGCCGACCCCGCAAACGATCAACGCAACCTCGACCCCATCACCGCGGCGCCGGGTGCACATCCGGTGGGCACGGGCGTGGGTGCCGCCGGCGGCGGCGTGGCCGGCGCAGCCATCGGCGCCGTCGGCGGGCCGCTGGGTGCGGCGGTCGGGCTCGTCGCCGGGGCCCTGGTCGGCGGGCTGGCCGGCAAGGCCACGGCCGAGCGCATCAATCCCACCGTGGAGGAGGCCTACTGGCGCGAGCGCTACGAGCGCGAGCCCTACTACGAGGCGGGGCGCAGCTTCGACGACTACGGCCCGGCCTATGCCTATGGCTGGGCCGCGATCATGACCTACCCGGGCCGCTTCGAAGAGGTGGAGCCCGCGCTGGAACGCGACTGGAACCGCGAACGCGGCAGCTCCTCGCTCGACTGGTGGCAGGCCCGCCCGGCCACGCGCGCGGCCTGGGACCGCGCCCAGGTCGGCGCTGCGTCGCCCGAAGCCGCAGCACCGGTCGACCGCGACGAGGTCGTGGAAACGCTCAACGATCTGCTCAAGAGTTGCCGCGACGGCCAGAAGGGCTTCCAGGAGGCGGCCGAGCACACGCGCACGGCAACGCTGGCGCAGCTGCTGCACAACCGCGCAGCGGACTGTGCGCAGGCAGCCGAGTCGCTGGTCGCGGTGATCCGCCAGCTCGGTGGCGAGGCCACCGACCACGGCAGCGCCACCGGCGCATTGCACCGGGGCTGGCTCAGCGCGCGCGGCAGCGTGGGGGCCCTGAGCGATTTGGACATGCTGGAGGAGTGCGAGCGCGGCGAAGACGCTGCGCTGGGCCGCTACCGCAAGGCGCTCGCGCAGCCGCTGCCCGACGATGTGCAGGCGCTGGTGCGGCGCCAGATGGAAGGCGCCCAGCGCAACCACGACCAGATCAAGGCGCTGCGCGACGCCGAGCGTGCACGCGCGCGCTGATCAGCCGCGCGCGACCGGCCGCGCCGGGTCGGCGCACCAGTCGCTCCAGCTGCCCGCGTACAGCGCCGTGCGCGGCAGGCCGGCGACCTCCATCGCGATCAGATTGGGCAGCGCGCTCACGCCGCTGCCGCACTGGTGCACCACGCCGGCCGCATCGTGGCCCGCGAGCAGCGCGTCGAACTCCGCACGCAGCTGCGCGGCGGGCTTGAAGCGCCCATCGGCGGCGATGTTCTGGCCAAAGGGGCGGTTCAGCGCGCCCGGGATGTGGCCTGCAACGGGGTCCAGCGGCTCGGTTTCGCCGCGGTAGCGCGCGCCCGCGCGGGCGTCCAGCACGGTCTGCGCCGGGCTGTCCAGCCCGGCCAGCACGGCCTTGGCATCCACCAGCCGCGCCAGCGGCGCGCCGAGCGCGAAGTTGCTGCGGAAATGGGTGGGCTCGGCGTCGCCGGTCACTTCGCCGCCGTCGGCCTGCCAGGCCTGCAGCCCGCCGTCCAGCACGGCCACGGCCTCGTGGCCAGCCCACTTGAGCATCCACCACAGGCGCCCGCCGTAGTTGGCGCCCTGGCGGTCGTAGACCACGGCCTGCATGTCGTTGGCAAAGCCGATGCTGGACAGCCAGATCGCGAACTTCTCGCGGTTGGGCAAGGGGTGGCGGCCACCGGAGGCCGGCGTGTCGGCCTCGTGGGCGGTCAAGCTGCCGTGCCGGCCGGGAGCGCCGTGCTTGGCGCTCAGGTGCCGGTCCAGGTCGGCGCGCACGGCGCCGGGGATGTGGGCCTGCGCGAACTGGGCATCGCCGGCCTGCGGATCCATGAGCTCGAAGCTGCAGTCGAACAGCATCTGGGGCTTGCCGCTGGCGCGCAGCGCACGCAGCTGCGCGGTCGAAATGAGGGTGGTGTACATGGCACGGAACTCCTGGTCGAGCTGCCATTGTGGCGCGGCCGCGCGGCGGTGTTCAGTGCTCCTCGGGCGGCGCCGTGGGCACGGTGCGCTGCAGCAGCGCCGTGGCCACCACGCCGCTGGCGATGATGAGCCCCATGCCGACCACGCCGGCCAGGTCGATCGCATCGCCGAACAGCAGCACGCTGTAGATGGATGCGAACACGATGCCCGAGTACTGCAGGTTGGCCACGACCAGCGTGCCGGCCTGCGTCGTGGCCTGCGCGTAGGCGCGCGTCATGCACAGCTGGCCCAGCGCGGCCAGCACGCCGATGGGCACCAGCCACAGCGCGTGCAGCCAGTTCCAGGGCGACAGGCCGACGATGAGCATCCACAGCCCGCCCATGACGGCGGCGCCGAGCGCGAAATAGAACACCGTGCGCGTCTCCGGCTCGCCGATGCGCGACAGCGCGATGACCTGCAGGTAGGCGAAGGCGGCCGTGAGGCCCGAGAGCAGGCCCATGATGCCGGCAAAGCCCTGGGTCTGGTCCATGTCGGGCTTGAGGATCAGCACCACGCCCACGAAGCCCACCAGCACCGTCAGCGCGAGCACACCCTGCAGCGGCGGCAGCGGCACGCGCCCGTCGCGGCCCGGCATCGGCACCCAGGCCAGCAGAGAACCGCCGACCAGGAAGGTCGCGATCCAGATGCTGCTCATGTAGTTCAGCGTCATGGCCGTGGCCAGCGGGCTGTGGGCGATGGCGTAGAACCAGGCGCCCAGCGAGAGCGTGCCGATCACGCTGCGCCACAGATGCATGCCCGGGTAGCGCGTGGTCAGCGACACGCCCTGGCGGCGCGCGAGCAGGCCGACGAAGACCACGCCCACGATGCCGCGCCAAAAGACCAGCTCGGCGCTGTTGAACGAGGCCGATGCGTACTTGACGCACACGCCCATGGTGGCGAACAGGAACGCCGACGCCACCATCCAGAGACCTTGCATGTGTGCTTCTACGTGTTGTTGTGGGACAAAAGAAAACCCCCGCGAGAAGGCCCGAGGGGGTGCATTGTGATCCGGGAGTGGACCGGCGGTGCCAAGGGGCATGCTGCCCTCTGGTGGCATCCGCGGATCCCGTGGATGCCGCGTGGATTCAGCGCGCGGCTGCCTGGAAGGGCCGGGCCAGCGGCACGTCCCGCAGCTGGCGTCGGTACCACTCGTGGAAGTGCTGCATGCCGTCTTCCATGGGGCTCTGGTAGGGGCCGGCCTCGTCGTCGCCACGTTCCATCAGGGCCTTGCGGCCGGCGTCCATGCGCAGCGCGATCTCGTCGTCCTCCACGCAGGTCTCCATGTAGGCGGCCTGTTGCGACTCGACGAACTCGCGCTCGAAGGCCGCGATCTCCTCGGGGTAGTAGAACTCCACCGTGTTGAGCGTCTTCTGCGGCGACACCGGGTGCAGTGTGGACACCGTGAGCACGTGGGGATACCACTCCACCATCACGGTGGGGTAGTAGGTCAGCCAGATCGCGCCGTAGCGCGGTGCCTCGCCGTTGCGGTAGGCCATCAAGGCCTGCTGCCAGCGCTGGTAGGCCGGGCTGCCGGCCTTGCCCAGGCGGCCTGCCACGCCCACGGTCTGCACCGAATGGTGGTCGCCGAACTCCCAGCGCAGGTCCTCGCAGCTCACGAAGTTGCCCAGGCCGGGGTGGAACGGGCCGACGTGGTAGTCCTCCAGGTAGACCTCGATGAAGGTCTTCCAGTTGTAGTCGCACTCGTGCAGCTCGACGCGGTCGAACACGTAGCCGTCGAAGCTCAGGTCCGCGCGCGGCCCCAGGCGGGCCAGCTCACGCTCCACGCGGCCGGGCTCGGCGCCCTCGAACAGCAGGCCGTTCCAGTTCTGCAGCGGGTAGTTGGTCAGGTTCAGGCAGGGGTCCTGCGCGAAATGCGGCGCGCCCAGCAGCTGGCCGGTGGGGCTGCCATGCCCGCCGCTGTAGGTCCAGCGGTGCAGCGGGCAGACGATGTTGCCGCCCGCGCTGCCGCTTTGCGTGCTGGCGAGCGAGCCGCGGCCCTTCAGGATCACGGCCTGGCGGTGGCGGCAGACGTTGGACACCAGGTCCACGCCCTGCGGAGTGCGCACGAGGGCGCGGCCTTCGCGCTCCTGCGGCAGCACGTGGTAGTCGCCGACCTGCGGCACCAACAGCTCATGCCCCACATAGCGGGGCCCGCGCTGAAAGATCGTCTCCAACTCGCGCTGGAACAGCGCCTGGTCGAAGTAACTGGAAACGGGAAGTTGGCTTTGGGCCTGCTGAAGTTGAAGACTTAAATCAGACATGCATGTCCTGACCTAGAGACTCCCCCTATGAAGGGGCAGGGTAGGCGCCTGTTCCGTCGGCACCAAGGCACCAGTGGAGATCTGCGCGGGAGGGGTGGATCGGCGAGGACGCCGAAGCTCCTTTCGAAGCGTTGCCGCTTGCCTGGGAAAAGGGAGGCGCGATTGTAGCCGCGCACCATTTCAGTTCTGTGCGTAAGGAATGCCGCGCCGCACAGCGCCTAAAATCCCACCTTTCGTCTGCAACATCCCACGCACCCATGCCCAAGGCCCCCGCCTCGTCCCCACCCGCCCCGGTCAGCTATGAGGCCGCGCTGCAGGAGCTAGAGACGCTGGTAGGGCAGATGGAAGCCGGCCAGATGCCGCTGGACGGTTTGCTCGCCGGCTACCGCCGCGGCGCGGAGCTGCTGCAGTTCTGCCGCGGCCGCCTGGATGCGGTCGAGGACCAGATCCGCGTGCTGGACCAGCAAGGCCAGATCAAGCCGTGGGGGCAGGAATGAACAAGGTGCAGGGCTTCGATCTCGCGGCCTGGGGCGCTGCAGCACAGGACCGCGTGGGCACTGCGCTGTCGGCCTGGGTGGCGCCGGATGTGCCGAACCCGCCCAGCGAGGCGCGGCACGAGGCGCCGGCCGCGCTGCGCGAGGCCATGCGTTACGCGGTGCTGGACGGCGGCAAGCGGCTGCGCCCCTTGCTGGTGCTGGGCGCACGCATGGCGGTGGCCGGTGGCGAGGCGCCGGCCATGGCGCAGGCGCTGGACGATGCCGCGCTGCGCGCGGCCTGCGCGGTCGAACTCATCCACGCCTACTCGCTCGTGCACGACGACATGCCGTGCATGGACAACGACGTGCTGCGCCGGGGCAAGCCCACCGTGCACGTGCGCTTCGGCGAGGCACAGGCACTGCTGGCCGGCGACGCACTGCAGGCGCAGGCCTTCGAGCTGCTGACGGACGAGCAGGCCGATGCGCCGGCCAGCGTGCAGGCCACGCTGTGCCGGCTGCTGGCGCGCGCCGCGGGCTGCGAAGGCATGGCCGGCGGCCAGGCCATCGACCTGGCGAGCATCGGCCGGCCGCTGTCGGAAGAACAGCTGCGCGACATGCACAGCCTCAAGACCGGCGCGCTGCTGCAGGGCAGCGTGATGATGGGCGCAGCCTGCCGCGACCCAAGCCGCCCCTGCGCGCCGCTGGCGCTGCAGGGCCTGTCGGCCTACGGTGCGGCGCTGGGCCTGGCGTTCCAGGTCGTCGACGACATCCTGGACGTGACGGCCGATTCGGCCACGCTGGGCAAGACCGCGGGCAAGGATGCCGCGCAGGACAAGCCCACCTATGTTTCGGTGCTGGGCCTGGCGCGTTCGCAGGCCTATGCCCAGGAGCTGCTGGGGCAGGCCTTGTCGGCCCTGGAAGGCACGGGCCTGGCGGACACGCGGGCCTTGCGCGCGCTGGCCGACATGGTCGTCAACCGCTCCAACTGAGAGTTACGGAGAACACCCCATGGCGAATCCGGACGCTGCGGCCTACCCGCTGCTGATGCGCATCAACGACCCGGCAGAGCTGCGCCGGCTGCCACGCCACGAGCTCAAGGCCCTGGCCGACCAGCTGCGTGCCTTCGTGCTGGACAGTGTCTCCAAGACGGGCGGACACCTGAGCTCCAACCTGGGCACCGTGGAGCTCACGGTGGCGTTGCACTACGTCTTCAACACGCCCGAGGACCGGCTGGTCTGGGACGTGGGCCACCAGACCTATCCGCACAAGATCCTGACCGGGCGGCGCGAGCGCATGCCCACGCTGCGCCAGCTCGGCGGCCTGTCGGGCTTCCCGATGCGCAGCGAGAGCCCGTACGACACCTTTGGCACCGCGCATTCGTCCACCTCGATCTCGGCCGCGCTGGGCATGGCCATGGCCGCCAAGCAAAAGGGCGAGGACCGCCACGCGGTGGCCATCATCGGCGATGGCGCGCTGACGGCCGGCATGGCCTTCGAGGCGCTCAACAACGCGGGCGTGTGCGACTGCAACCTGCTCGTGATCCTGAACGACAACGACATGAGCATCAGCCCGCCCGTGGGCGCGCTGAACCGCTACCTGGCGCAGCTGCTGTCGGGCAACTTCTATGCGCGCGCCAAGAACGTGGGCAAGCAGGTGCTCAAGGCCGCGCCGCCGCTGTTCGAGCTGGCCAAGCGGTTCGAGCAGCACGCCAAGGGCATGGTCGTGCCGGGCACCATGTTCGAGCAGTTCGGCTTCAACTACATCGGCCCCATCGACGGGCACGACCTCGACTCGCTGATCCCCACGCTGGAGAACATCCGCCAGCTCAAGGGCCCGCAGTTCCTGCACGTGGTCACCAAGAAGGGCCAGGGCTACAAGCTGGCCGAGGCCGATCCCGTGGCCTACCACGGCCCCGGCAAGTTCGACCCGCGCGTGGGCCTGGTCAAGCCCGCCGTGCCGTCCAAGCCCACGTTCACGCAGGTGTTCGGCCAGTGGCTGTGCGACATGGCCGCGCGCGACCCGCGGCTCGTGGGCATCACGCCGGCCATGCGCGAAGGCTCGGGCATGGTGGAGTTCGAGCAGCGCTTTCCCAAGCGCTACCACGACGTGGGCATCGCCGAGCAGCATGCCGTGACCTTCGCGGCCGGCCTGGCCACCGAGGGGCTCAAGCCGGTCGTGGCCATCTACTCGACCTTCCTGCAGCGCGCCTACGACCAGCTGATCCACGACGTGGCGCTGCAGAACCTGCCCGTGGTGTTCGCGCTGGACCGCGCGGGGCTCGTGGGCGCCGATGGCGCCACGCACGCGGGGGCCTACGACATCCCGTTCCTGCGCTGCATTCCCAACATGGCCATCGCGTGTCCGGCCGACGAGAACGAGTGCCGCGCGCTGCTGACCACCGCCTTCGCGCAGAACCATCCCGTGGCCGTGCGCTACCCGCGCGGCGCCGGCGTGGGCGCTGCGGTCTCCACGCAGCTCGAGCCGCTGCCCTACGGCAAGGGCGAGCTGCGCCGCAGCGCGCAGCGGCCCGCGGCCGGACGGCGCATCGCCATCCTGGCCTTCGGCACGCTGCTGTACCCCGCGCTGGAGGCGGCCGAGCGGCTCAACGCCACCGTGGTCAACATGCGCTGGGCCAAGCCGCTGGACACCGAGCTGCTGGCGCAGGTCGCGGCCGAGCACGACGCGCTGGTCACGGTCGAGGAGGGCGCCACCATGGGCGGTGCCGGCAGTGCGGTGGCCGAGGCGCTGGCCGCGGCCGGCCTGGTCAAGCCGCTGCTGCAGCTGGGCCTGCCGGACCGCTTCATCGAGCACGGCGATCCGGCCAAGCTGCTGGCCCTGCAAGGCCTCGACGCCGCAGGCATCGCGCGCTCGGTCGAGGCGCGTTTCCCGAGCATGGTCGAGCAGGCGCAGGCCGCACTCAAGCTCGTGGCCTGAACGGCCTTTGGCAGGGGAAATCCCGAGGAAGGCGGCTGTAACCGCTTTCTACAATGCCCGTCGACTTCTGCCCCCGTTTCTTCACAAGGGAAACGGGTTTTTGTTGGTTGATTCTTCGGGGATTGTTTCCATGGATCGTCGTTCCGTTATCAAGAATGCAGGCCTTGCGGGCGTGCTGGCCGCAGGCGTCGCGCCCGCCGTGCATGCGCAGGCGGCCGTGCGCTGGCGCCTGGCCTCCAGCTTCCCGCGTTCGCTGGACACCATCTTCGGCAGCGCCGAAATGCTGTCCAAGACGGTGAAGGCCTTGGTGGTAGACGCCACGTCTTCAGCCTTGTACGGCTCGCCCGGCTTGACGCTGACCAGGGAGCGGAATTCCTCTTCTTTGCCCAGGAATTCGCCTTCCAGGCGCACGGAGGTGACCGTGTATTTGATGC
>DATKFT010001030.1:0-1563 GCA_035544335.1 Pseudorhodoferax sp. | reverse complement strand
ATGGTGCTCGTGCTGCCGGCCGCGCACCCGCTGGCCGGCCACCGGGCCCTGGCCTATGCCGAGACGCTGGAGTACGACCAGGTCGGCATGCACCGCGGCAGCGCCGGCAACGAGATGCTGATGCGCGCGGCCACGGCCGCGAACCTGCCGCTGCGCATGCGTTTCCACGTGACCTCCTACGACGCGATGATCGCCATGGTCAAGGCCGGCTTCGGCGTCGGCGTGATGCCCGGCGACGCGATGGCGCTGTACGCGGGCGACGGGCTGGCCACCATCGCGCTGACCGACGACTGGGCCAGGCGCGAGCTCAAGCTCTGCGTGCGCACGGGCGACGGGCTGCACAGCGCGGGCCGGCTGCTGCTGGCCCACCTGCAGGCGGCGGCCCTAAGCTGACGGGGCGGCCGACAGGGCCGCGATCTCGGACGCGCTGAGCCCGACCTCGCGCAGCACCTCGGCCGTGTGCGCGCCCGGGTCCGGCGCCGGCAGCCGCACGGCGCAGGGCGCCTCGGCGAACTTGACCGGAAAGCCGTTCATGCGCACCGGGCCATGGCCCGGGTGCTCCACCTCCAGCAGCATCTGCTGCGCCAGCACCTGCGGGTCGCTGTAGACCTCGGCCAGGTTCATGACCGTGCCGCAGGGCACGCCGGCCGCGTTGAGCGTGGCGATCCAGTGCGCCTTGTCGTGGTGCAGCAGGGCCGCGTTCACGCGCGCGTTGATCTCGGCGCGGTGGCGCACGCGCAGCGCGTTGCTCGCAAAGCGCGGGTCCTCGCGCAGGTGCGTGAGCTCCAGCGCCTGCAGCAGCTTGTGGTAGATCGCGTCGTTGGACGGCGCCACGGCGATCTCGCCGTCGCTGGCCGTGAACAGGCCGTAGGGCGCGACCAGCATGTGGTCGTTGCCGGTGGGCACGGGCAGCTTGCCGCTGGCCAGGAAATCCGCGCTCGCGAACGCGCCGAAGCTGATCAGCCCGTCCACGAGCGAGGCCCCCACGCGCTCGCCCTGGCCCGTGCGCGCGCGCCGCACCAGCGCGGCCGCCGTGCCCAGCGCGGCATAGCAGCCCGCGATCAGGTCGCTGATCGGCAGGCTGCTGCGCAAGGGCCCGGTCGCGGGCGTGCCGTTCAGGCTCATGAAGCCGCTCATGGCCTGGGCGATGAAGTCGAAGGCCGGCCGGTCCACGTAGGGGCCGGACTGGCCGAAGCCGCTCACGCTGGTGTGCACGATGGCCGGCGCCAGCGCGCGCAGGCCGTCCCAGTCCAGGCCCATGCGCTCCATGACGCCGGGACGGAAGTTGTCGACCACCACGTCGGCGCCCGCGATGAGCCGGCGCAGCGCGGCCATGCCGGCCTCGGATCGGAGGTCCAGCTGCACCGAGCGCTTGTTGCGGTTGAACGAGGCGAAGTACCAGCTCATGCCGTCGACGATCTCGCCCTGGGCGCGCACGGGGTCGCCCTCGGGGGTCTCGATCTTGACGACGTCGGCGCCCATGTCGGCGAGCAGCATGGTGCAGAACGGGCCGGACAGGATGCGCGTCAGGTCGATGACGCGGATGCCGCTCAGCTGCATGAA
>DATKFT010001029.1:0-15238 GCA_035544335.1 Pseudorhodoferax sp. | reverse complement strand
CTCACCGCGCTGATCCTGCACCATCCGCACCGCGCGCCCGCACACCTCGGGCGAGAACTTGTTCGACTTGCTCATGGCTCAATCCTTTCGGAGTGTTGAGCCGCCGCAGAAACCGGGCGGTTCAAGTTCAACCGCTTGTTTCGGCGTTGGGCAGGACTGTCTTCGATGGGATGTCGACCGGTAAGGACTGGACAGTCACGACGGAGACGTCGGCTTCGGCATTTTTTGTCGCATTGGCGGCGAGCCAGAGACTTATTCGGAGCGGATGCCTGCAACTTGGATGACGCGCCGCCATTTCGCCATATCTGCCGCGAGGTAGTCGCGCAGTCCATCGGGCGTTCCGCCGCCGGGCATGACGCCGTGGTGGGCGAGTCGCTGCCGCACGTCGGTTGCCGCGAGCACCTTGCTCGATTCGCTGTGCAGACGCGTGATGATGGTCGACGGCGTTCTCGCGGGTGCAAACAAGCCGAACCACGCCGTCACTTCGAAGCCGGCCAGGCCCGACTCGTCGACGGTGGCGACCTGGGGGAGTTCCGGCACGCGGCTTGTCGATGTCACGGCCAGTGCACGGACCTTGCCGCTTTCGATATGCGGCAGTGCGGCCGGGATCGTCGAGAAGTAGACCTGCACATGGCCGCCCAGCAAGTCCGACATGGCCGGTCCGCCTCCCTTGTAGGGCACGCTGAGCATGCGGGTGCCGGCCATGTGGTTGAACAATTCGCCCGCCAAGTGGGCTGTAGTGCCTGTGCCGGAGTTGGCGAAGCTCACTGGCGATGAGTCGGTGCTGGCCAGCTGGATCAACTCCCTGACGTTGGTGGCCGGCAGCTTGGGGTGCGCCACCAGCACCAGCGGCAGGGTGCCCACCAGCAAGACGGGCGCCAGGTCTTTGGCCGTATCGAAGCCGAGCCTGTACAGGCTCGGATTGATGGGGAACGACGTGATCGGCATCACGAGCGTGTAGCCGTCAGGCGCGGCATCCACGACATGCTGGACACCCAGGTTGCCGGCACCGCCAGGCCGGTTCTCGACGACCACGGCTTGCCCGAGGGCAGTGCCAAGGCGGTCGGCCAGCAGCCGCGCCGTGAAATCGGTGCCGCCTCCCGCCGCGACGGGGACCACGATCTTGATCGGGCGGCTGGGATAGCTGTCGGCAGCCCAGACCGTGCCTACGGCGGTGCCGAGGGACGCCAGGGCGTACTGCAAGACAGTGCGGCGCCTGTGGTTCCTGTGCGCCTTGTACTGGTCAGTATTGCTGTCGGTCATGATTGACTCCGAATCGTTGGGTGGGCGCGGTGCGGTGCTGCCGTCGCTGGCTCGCGTGCCGTGCGGCCTTCGGCCGCGGATGCAGCGCTCGAGGACTTGCTTGTGCCGGGTGCCGAGGTGGCGCGCGGGCGGGCACACTCGACGGCAGGGGCGTGCGGTTTCAGCCAGAGCAGAACCCGGTTCACGACGTAGCAGGCAGGATCTGCTTGCGCGTGGGCGGGCACTGCTCCTGCTGCGAGTACGGCGCCAAGCAGAACCGGCGTGGCATGGCACCCGCGAGCAGCCAATACAGAGAGCAAGCGGTTGAACTGACTCGTTTCCAACACCATGTGGCCTCCGATTGCCAATGCAGATGCATTTCTAAGAGCGGCGTGAAGCGGAGCGGGACGGGTTAACCCGGGCGCTTTTTATGGCTTGAAAGTTTTCTGTGCTGTGGGGTCTGTCGCCCGCCGGTGCAGGTGCGGCCACAGGCGTGCGACCACCTCGCGCTCGGCGCCGTATGCATAGCAGCTGTCGAGCTTTGCGCGCCGCAGGGCCTCGCTGCCGGGCCGGTTGATCTCTTGCAGCCGCAGCGGTGCCAGCCCCTGGAACGCCGTCGTGGCCATCGGCCCCAGCAGCTCCACGATGTGCGTGCACGACACTGCGCCGCCGAGCAGTTCGCGGACCTGGCGGTTCCATCCCTTGCGCAGCGACAGGCCGCGCAACAGGGCGAGCGCCTGTGTCGCCTGCGGACACACCTCGAACGGTGTGGCGTGCATCGCGGCGAAGGCCTCGTGCACCAGCATGCCGTCGTCGATCACCAGGTGCACAGCGATGTCGTGCACAGGCGTGTGCGGTGGTGTATCGGCCTGCGCCAGCTGGCGGCGGAACGCATGGCTCTTGGTATCGACCAGACGGCCCACGACTTCGTAGAGGTCATCGCTGCGGCGATAGAAGCGCAGATCGATCTGGCGGTGGTGCAGTTCCTCGCGCTGCATGGGAAGGCCTTTGCGGGGGGCGCGCCGTCAGGCGGCGGTGCGCACGGGCGCCCAGGCGAAGCTGGCGGGATCGTCCGTGCGCACTGCGCCGCTGTCCACGAGTGCCGCGCATTCGGCGGCCGACAGCCCAGCCTGTTCCAGCACCTCGAGCGTGTGCTGGCCGAGCGCGGCGGGGGCGAAGGTGGCCGGGGCGTCGTCGGCATCGGGGTGTCGCGGAAACTCCGGCACCTGGAACTGCAGGCCACGGAACGCGACCGCCCGCAGCTTGCCTGCCGCTTGGGCCTGCGGCGCATCCAGCACGCGCTCCAGCGGCAGCACCTCCGTGCAGCCGACGCCGGCGGCCTTCAGGCGTGCCACCGCAGCGTCGAAGGGCAGGGCGCCGATGGCCCGCCGCACCAGGGCTTCGACCTCCTCGCGGGCCTTCTTGCGGTCCTTGAGCCGGGCGAGCGCGGGGTCGGCCGCCTGGGGCAGGTCGAGTGCTTGGCAGAACTTGAGCCAGTGCCCGTCCGTCAACATCAGCAGGTAGAGCCAGCGTTCGTCGGCCGTCAGATAGGCGCCATAGCCCGGCATGCTGAACTCGCCGTGCGGCTCGCGCTCGGGTCGCCCCAGCAATTGGGTCTTGAGCTGCACGCCGACCAGATCGCGCGCCGCCACGTGCAGCCCGGTCTCGTACAGGCCGATCTCCACATGGCGGTCCACCGCGCCGGCCCTGGCCTGCAGCAGTGCAGCCAGCATGCCGATCACGGCGTAGGCACCTGCGAACTGGTCGTGGTAGGAGGGGCCGAGCCGGCTCGGCCTGCCGTTGATGCGGTTGCCCTCCATGACACCGGTGGCGGCCTCGGCCACCGGGTTGGAGGCCAGGTCGTCCTGCTGCGGGCCCGCGGCGTAGCCGCGGATGTGGCAGTACACCAGGTCGGGATTCAGTGCCGCGCAGTCCGCGCGGCTGACGCCGAGCTTGCGGGCTGCCTTGGGCGCCAGGTTGTGGACCAGCGCGTCCGAGCGCGCGAGCAGCCGGTGCAGCGCCGCGCGTCCACCGGGTGTGGCCAGGTCAATGCAGGCGCTCTTCTTGCCGTGGCTGTAGGCGATGAAGGTGCCGCTGGGCCCGCCGCGCACCAGGCTGCGCGTGGGATCACCGGCCGGGGGCTCGACCTTCACCACCTCGGCGCCGAGCTGCGACAGGATGTGGGTGGCGAACGGCGCGGCGAGCATGGTGCCGATCTCGACGACACGCAGCCCATGCAGGGGGGAATTGCTCATGATGCCCTTTCAAAGAATGCATGTTGCATTCTTATGAGGGGTGGGGCTCAACGCGATGCGCCCGCCGGATTTTGTTCATGGGCTGAAAATTCTGCGGCAGGCGGGGCTCTTTTGCCGCGACATCCCGCTAACGTTGGATCCATCGGCGCTGCAGCGGCCAGGTTGTGGCGGTTGGAGCGCGCGATGGGCGGGTGGAATCCCCGCACCAAGGCGCCCATGCGTCGGTCAAAAGAATGCATTTTATTTAATGAATCGGAGACACCATGCGCAGACGTAGCTTCCTCTCTCACACTGCGGCCGCCGCGGTGGCACTGCCGGGCTGGGCCCGGGCACAACAGGCCACGCCCGGCATCGACCTTGCCAGCAAGACGGTCACTGTGGGCGCGTTCACGCCGGTGACGGGGCCCGTTCCCTTCTACGCCATCCTGACGCACGGGGCGGATGCCTACTTCAAGTGGGCCAACGAGACCAACGCGCTGAACGGCTGGAAGATCAACTACGTCACCTACGACGACGGCCACGAGCCGGCACGCAGCGTGGCCGTCACGCGCCGTCTTGTGGAAGAGAACAAGGTGTTCGCGCTGGCCGCGCCGATCGGTACCGCGCAGTCGGTGGCCGTCATTCCCTATGCCAAGGAGGTCGGCCTGCCGGTGGTGGCGCCCATCGGCGGCGCCACGGCGTTGTTCTCCGAGCGCCTGGTGTTCCCGCTGCTGCCCGACTACGGCTGGTCCGCCGCCTCGACGCTGGACTATGTCGCCGGCGCCCCGGTGAGCGCCGGGCGCGTCAGCCTGCTGTGGCAGAACGACGAGGTCGGCCGCTCGGCCAAGCGCGGCTTCGACATGCAGTGCGCCGCCCTCAAAAAAGAGGCCGCCGAGTCCATCCCGTTCGAGATCCGCACCACCGACTTCACGGCCCAGGTGCGCCGGCTGGCGAATGCCAAGTCGGACGCGGTGGTGTTCTTCGGCTCCAACGCCAACCTGGCGGCCGCACTCAAGACGGCCGAGCGCATCGGTTTCAGCACGAAGTGGCTGGCGCCGTTCTACACGGCCGATCCCACCACGCGCAAGCTGGCCGGGCCGCTGCTGAACGGCGTGTACTTCTCGTCCTGGTTGCTGCCCGTGGACGCTGACGACGCCGAGGTCAAGGCCTACCGCAGCAGCGTGGCCAAGTACTGGCCCAGCGACCCAATCGGCGTGCTGGGCCTGAACGGCTGGACCAATGGCGCGCTGTTCGTCAAGGGCTTCCAGATGCTGCTGGCCAGCGGCAAGCCCTTGAGCCGCGAGAGCCTCGTGGAGGTCATGGAGACGATGAACAACCAGAACTTCGGCGGTGCACGCAACGTGGGCTTCAGGCCGGGCGACCACCGCGGTACGCGGCAGGAGTGCATCATCCAGGCCACCGCGGACGCCTTCAGGCTCGAGCGTGATTTCAAGGCCTTCCCGGCCGAGGTGTTCGATGCCAAGCTCGCCTGAGTCCGCCAGCGTGGGCTCCGAACACTACGAGGCCTGGATCGGCCGTGAGGAAGAGCGCAGCGAGCGGCTGCACCTGTCCGTCGCGCAGAGCATGGCCGCCACGCTGGACCTGGAGACGGCGCCGGCCGCAGGCGCCGCGCTATTGCCCGGTTGGCAGTGGCTGTTCTTCAACCCGGTCGCGCGCCGCAGCCAGCTGGGCGTGGACGGCCATCCGCAGCGCGGTGGCTTTCTGCCACCGATCGCCTTGCCGCGCCGCATGTGGGCCGGCAGCCGTATCCAGTACCTGGCCGACCTGCCCGTCGATGCCGTGGCCACGCGCCGCAGCTTGATCCAGAAGGTCGAGCAGAAGGTGGGCAAGCGCGGATCGCTGTGGTTCGTCACGGTGCAGCACCGCATCGGCTGCGGCGACACCGCCTGCATCGTCGAGGAGCAGGACATCGTCTACCGCGAAGCCAGCCCCGTGGGCATGCCGCAGCCCCACGCCGAGCCGCACCCGGACGAGGCGCGCTGGAGCCAGCGCGTGCGGCCCGACACGACACTGCTGTTCCGCTACTCGGCGCTGACCTTCAACGGCCACCGCATCCACTACGACCAGGCCTATGCGCAGGGCGAGGAGGGCTACCCCGACCTCGTCGTGCATGGCCCGCTGACGGCGACGCTGCTGCAGCAGTTCGCGCTCGCGCAAGGCAAGCGGCCGCTGGCGCGCTTCGATTTCCGCGGCGTCAACCCGCTGTTCGTAGGCCGCGAGTTCCGGCTGGAAGGCAGGCCGCAGTCCGACGGTTCGCTCGCGCTCTGGGCCCGCGGGCCGGACGGCGAGCTCGCCATGTCGGCCACGGCGTCGTTCCGCTGATTTTTCTTCACGCATTCACCAGGAGACGTTTCACATGGCACAGCACCTGAGCGGCCCGGCCAACCTGCAAGGCCAGGTGGCCTTGATCACGGGCGGCGCCGGCGGCATGGGCCGCGCGATCGCACGCGCCTTCCGCGCCGCGGGCGCACAGGTCGTGGCGACCGACCGGGCCGAGCACGAGGACATCGGCGAGGGCATCGCCTACCGCCCCTACGACGTGACCTCGCGGGCGCAGACCGACAGGCTCGTCGACGCCGTCATCGCCACGCACGGCAAGGTCGACATCCTCGTGCTGTGCGCGGGCACCATCGCGCGCACGCCGCTGGCCGAGAGCAGCGACGAAGAGTGGGACGCCATCCTCGATGTCAACGTGCGCGGCGTCGTCAATCCCACGCGCAAGCTGTTCCCGCTGATGTGTGCCCAGGGCTTCGGCAAGATCCTCGCGGCCGGCTCGATCGCGGCCAAGAACGGCGGCGTGGCCTCGGGCCCCGCCTATGTCTCGGCCAAGGCAGCCGTGCACGGCCTCATGCGCTGGATCGCCAAAGCCGGCGCGCCGCACGGCGTCTACGCCAACACGCTGGCCCCCGGCCCGGTGGAGACCGCCATGTGGGCCAACGTGACGGGCAGCACGGGTGCGCCCGCCGCCCACGCCACCGTGCCGCTGGGCCGCTACGGCAATGCAGAGGACATCGCGCAGGCCGCGCTGTTCCTGTGCTCGCCGGCCTCCAACTGGATCACGGGCACCTCGCTGGACATCAGCGGCGGCATGTGGATGGACTGAAGGTCCCCACCAGAACAACGACAGGAGACACCGACATGACCTCTTCCAACACACCGACGCTCGGCTTCGTCGGCTTCGGCAACATCGGCGGCCCCATGTGCCGCAACATGGCCTTGAAGCACACCGGCGAGGTGCTGGTGTTCGACCGCAATCCAGCCGCCTATGCGGTGCTGGACGGCACCAAGGCGCGGCAGGCCACGTCGCTCGCCGCCCTGGCGGCCGAGGCCGACATCGTCTTCATGTCGCTGCCCGGCGGTCCCCAGGTCGAGGCCGTCTGCCTGGGCGAAGGCGGACTCACCAGCGGCGCGCGCAGGCCGCAGGTGATCGTGGACCTCAGCACCACGACGGTGGCGACGGCCCGCAGCGTGGCCGCGCGGCTGGCGCAGCAAGGCGTCGCCTTCGCCGATGCGCCCGTGGCCCGCACGGTCGAGGCCGCGCGGCGCGGCGAGCTGGCCATCATGGTCGGTGCCGACGAGGCGCTGTTCGCGCGCATCGAGCCGCTGCTGCGGTATATCGGCTCGGACGTCACGCGCTGCGGCGGTGTCGGCTGCGGCCAGGTCGTCAAGCTCATCAACAACGCGCTGGTGTTCGAGAACACGCTGGCGGTGGCCGAGATGATGGTGCTGGGCGAGCGTGCCGGCGTGGAGCCCGCGCTGCTGCTCGATGCCGTGGCCAAGGGCTCGGGCGACAGCTTCGTGCTGCGCAACCATGCGCGCCGCGCCATGCTGCCGCGCGAATTTCCGGCCGGCGGCTTCCCGCCCGAGTACGCGCTCAAGGACATCGGCTACGTGCTTGAGTTGGCCGAGCAGAGCGGCGTGGCCGCGCACGCGACCGCGCTGGCCCAGCGCTACTACCGTGCGGCCGTGGCCCATGGCCTGGGCGGCCGCTACTTTCCCAATGTGATCGAGCTCGTCGACCGCAACCTGGGCATCGAAGCGGCGCTAGGGCAGGGAGCCTGAAGCCATGGCCGACTTCCTGGGCCTGGTCTGGGCCGGTGTCATCAGCGGCTGCCTGTACGCCATGGGCGCGGTCGGACTGGTGCTCATCTACAAGAGCTCCATGGTCGTGAACTTCGCGCACGGCAACCTGGCCGGGCTGGCCGCCTTCCTGGTGTTCGGCTTCACGGCCGGACACTTCGCGCAGATGGCCTGGCTGCCCTCGGTGCTGCTCACGCTGGCCATCATGGTCGCCGTGATGGCGCTCAGCTACCTGCTGATCGCGCCGTTGGTGTTCAAGTCCGACCTGACCAGCACCATCGCCACGCTGGGCGTGGGCCTGGTCGCGCAGGGCGTCACGCAGCTCGCCTTCGGCTCGGATGTGGTCGCGCTGGACCTGCCGCTGCCGGCCTGGCAGGGCCAGTTGGGGCCGGTCCGGATGGGCGCCTACGATCTGGCCGTGCTGGCCGTCACGGCGCTTTCGGTCGGTGCGCTGTATGTGCTGATCGAACGCACGCGGGTCGGCATCGCGTTCCGGGCGGTCTCGGCCAACCCGTTCGCGAGCCGGGTCTGCGGCCTCAACCTGCGGCGCATCCACCTGCTGTCCTGGATCGTCGCCGGCCTGTTCGGGCTGGTCGCCGCGCTGCTGATCGTGCCGACCAGCTTCCTGTCGTCGACCTCGGTCGCGTCCTTCATGCTGCAGGCCTTCGCCGGTGCGGTGGTCGGCGGCTTCAGCAGCCTGGCCGGCGCGGTGGTGGGCGGCATCTTCATCGGCGTGCTCATGAACCTGCTGTCGTTCTACGTGGCGGCGGAGTTCAGCAACACCTATGTGCTACTGACCATCCTCGTCGTGCTCAACCTGTTCCCCAATGGCGTGCTGGCCATGCGAAAGGGTGCCCGTGTCTGAGGCCTCGAGCTCCTCCGGCGTGCTGCCGGCACCGCGCCAGCAGGCGCTGGCTCCGACCGGCGTGGCCTGGCGGCAAGGTGCAGCCGGCGTCTTGTGCGTGGCCGTGCTGGCCGTGCTGCCCTTCGTGGCGGGCGGCTACTGGACCTTCACGCTGGGCCTGTGCTTCGCCAATGCGATCGCGATCCTGGGCGTGAGCTTGCTGGTGCGCTACGGCGGCGAGGTGTCCATCGGGCACGGTGTGTTCGCGGCGGCGGGCGCCTACACCGTGGCACTGGTCGAGAAGTACCTGGGCCTGTCGGTGCTGGCCAGCCTGCCGGTGGCCGCTGTCGTGGGGGCCGTGCTGGGCATCGCCTTCGCATTCCCGTCGCGCAACCTGGCGGGCATCTACCTGGCGGTGGCCACCATGGCGCTGGCGCTGGCCCTGCCCGAGGTGCTGCTGCACTTCCCCACCGTGACGGGCGGCTTCGAAGGCCTCTACGTGAAGCTGGACGCCTTGCCCGGCATCTCCAAGTCCATGCAGCGCTACTACCTGCCGCTGGCCGGACTGGTCGTGGTCGTGCTGCTGCTGAACCAGTTCCGCCGCTCGCGCCAGGCCACGGCACTGCTGCTGATCCGCACCTCGGCGCATGCGGCCGAGTCCTTCGGCATCCGGCGCAGCTGGGCGCGCCTGTCGTGCATGGCGCTCAGTGCGGCGGTCGCGGCACTCGGTGGCGCGTTGCTGGCCTTCAGTTCGTCGACGGTCTCGCCGAACAGTTTCACGCTGTGGACCTCGATCTTCCTGCTGGTCGGCTCGGTGGTGAGCCTGTACTCGCTCTCGCTCATCGGCGCGCTGCTGGGCGGCATGTTCCTGACGCTGATGCCGCTGCTGCTGGCCGGCGCGGGCGACTGGGTGCCCATCCTGTACGGCGGTGCGCTGTTGGGCGTGGTGCTGGGCTTCAACGCACTGCCGCCGCATCTGCAGGCGCGGCTGCAAGGGGGCAAGTGATGAGCGCCGTGCTGTCATCGCCCGTTCTGGCCATGCCGCCGACAGCGCCTGCCGACCGGGGCGAGTCGCTCGAGGTGAAGAACCTCGCGCTGTCCTTCGGCGGGATCCAGGTGCTGCAGGACATCAACGTTCGGCTGCGCGCGGGCGAGATCACGGGCTTGATCGGCCCCAACGGCGCCGGCAAGACCAGCTTTTTCAACTGCCTGACGGGCCTGTACACGCCGCAGCAGGGCAGCCTCCAGCTCGGCGCGCTTCGACTGGAGGGTGTTCCGCCCCCGGACCGCGCCGCGCTGGGCTTCTCGCGCAGCTTCCAGCATGTGGCCCTGTGCCCGGAACTGAGCGTGGTCGAGAACGTGATGATCGGCCTGGACCGCCAGGCGCGCGCCGGTTGGCTCGACGCCTTCCTGCCGCTGGGCCGCGGCCGGCAGGAGCGCACGGACCACCGCGCACTGGCCCTTGCCGCGCTCGGCCGGCTCGGCATCGCCCAGGTGGCCGAACAGGCGCCTTCGGCCCTGCCGCCGGGCGTGCTGCGCCTGGCCGAGATCGCCCGCGCGATTGCCGGCGCGCCGCGCGTGCTGCTGCTCGACGAGCCGGCCGCAGGACTGAACTCGGTCGAGACGGCCGAACTCTCGGCCGCGCTCAAGCGCCTGCGCGCGCCGGGTCTGGTGCTGGTGGTCGTGGAGCACGACATGGACCTGATCATGGACGTCTGCGACGTGATCCACGTGCTCAACAGCGGGCGCATGCTGGCCACGGGCAGCCCCGCGCAGATCCAGGCGAACCCGGAGGTGGTGCGTGTCTACCTGGGAGACGACGATGCGTGAGCCCGCATTCACCGGTGCAACCGATCTGCTGCAGGTGGAGGGCCTGACCGTCCGCTACGGCGCCGGCCCGGTCGTGCACGGCATCGCGCTGGCCGTGCCGGATGGCACAGTGGCCGCGCTGCTGGGCGCCAACGGCGCCGGCAAGTCCAGCACGCTGCGCGCCATCGCCGGGCTGGAACCGGCGCAAGGGCGGCTGCACTTCGCGGGCCACGACATCACGCGCCTGTCGGCCGCGCAGCGCTTTCGCGCCGGCATCGTCTACGTGCCCGAGGGCCGCGCCATCGTGAGCGACCTCAGCGTGGCGGAGAACCTCCTGCTCGGCGGCTACTTCGTCGATGCGGCCACGCGGGCGCAGCGCCAGCGCATGGTGCTGGACTTCTTTCCCGAGATCGCGAACCGGTTGCGTGCGCCGGCCGGCCTGCTCAGCGGCGGCGAGCAGCAGATGCTGGCCATCGGCCGCGGCCTGATGTCCGGCCCGCGGCTGCTGCTGCTGGACGAGCCCTCGCTGGGACTGGCGCCCTTGCTGGTGGCCCGTGTCTACGAGCGCCTGGCGGCGATCCAGCGTGAGCAGAAGCTCACTGCGCTGCTGGTCGAGCAGAGCTTCCATGCGGCGGCCAAGCTGGCCTCGCGCGCCTGGGTCATGCGCCATGGCAACCTGGTGGGCGCGCTCGACGAAGAGGCGCTGCACAGCCGCGAGGGCCGCCAGCAGGCCATAGCCGCCTACCTGGGCGCCCGCCACGCAACGCCCGCGACGGCATGAACAAGGAGAACACCATGAAGCTGCAAGGTGAAGTGATCGCGACCGGGCTGCGTTTCCCGGAAGGCCCGGTGGCGATGCCCGACGGCAGCGTGGTGGTCGTCGAGATCGAAGGCGCGCGCCTCGTGCGCATACAGCCCGGCCGCGCGCCGCAGGTCGTGGCCGAACTCGGCGGCGGCCCCAACGGCGCCGCGCTGGGACCGGACGGGCATTGCTACGTGTGCAATAACGGCGGCTTCAGCTGGCGCACCGATGCCGGCTTCACGCGCCCCACGGGCCCAAAGGCGGGCTACACGGGCGGCGCGATCCAGCGCGTGAACCTGGCCAGCGGCGCGGTCGACACGCTTTACACGCACTGCGACGGCCAGCCGCTGCACGGCCCCAACGACATCGTGTTCGATGGGCAGGGCGGCTTCTGGTTCAGCGACTTCGGCAAGTTCTTCGAGGAGCGCTACCTGCGCGGCGGCGTGTTCTACGCGCGCAGCGATGGCAGCCTGATCCGCCGCGTCGCCCATCCGGTGCTGACGCCGAACGGCATCGGCCTGTCGCCCGACGGCCGCACGCTGTACGTGGCCGAGACCGAGACCAGCCGTCTGTGGTCCTACCCGATCGAGGCACCGGGGCAGCTGGGGCTGGAGGCCTGGCCATCGCCGAACGGCGGCCGGCTGCTGCATGGCCTGCCCGGCTACCAGCGCTTCGATTCGCTGGCGGTGGAAGAGGGCGGCAACGTCTGCGTCGCCACCCTGGTCCGTGGCGGCATCCATGTGTTCTCGCCCACCGGCGAACTGCTGGAGTTCCACGAGGCACCCGAGGGCTACTGCACCAACATCTGTTTCGGCGGCCCCGACCGCCGCACCGCGTTCATCACCTTGTCTGGCACCGGCCAGCTGCTGGCCGTGCGCTGGCCGCGGCCGGGCCTGGCCCTGCACTGATTCCGTCCCACCGATCCGCGCGCGGCTGAGCAGGCCGCAACCGCTGGGCCGGTGGATTTTTCAAAAGAATGCATTCTGCATTGTTAGTTCTGCAACCCTTGGAGTTTGACCCATGAGCACCGCCACCCTGACCGACGCCCCTGTGAAGACCCAGCCCCAGCCGCAAGGCGAGGTCGGCCATGCGCCGGCCGAAGGCCGCATCACCGACCAGGCCATCGCCGACGCGCGCGCCATGATCGGCCTGCACCTGCGTCCCGAAGGCCCCTACCTGCAGGACGCCACGGCCGACACGCTGCGCAACTGGTGCAACGGCATCGGCGACCTGAACCCGCTGTACCGCGACGTGGGCTACGGTGCCGCCACGCGCTACGGCTCGCTGCTGGGCCACCCGATGTACCCCATGGCCTTCGGCTGGCTGGGCCGCACGCGCTGGGGCCTGCCCGGCGTGCACGGCTTCTACGCCGGCAACGATTGGGAGCTGTTCCGCCATGTGCGGCCGGGCGACCGCATCACGGCCATCGAGCGCGTGGTCGGGGTCGAGGAGAAAGAGAGCAAGTTCTCCGGCCGCCTGGTGTTGCAGTACGTCGAGGCCTGCTACTACAACCAGCGCAGCGAGTTGGTCGCACGTGCCCTGGGCACCTGCACGCGCCACGAGCGCAAGGCGGCGCGCGACACGGGCAAGTACAAGGAGATCGAGCAATACCAGTACAGCAACGAGGAGCACGACCGCATCGACCAGATCGTGCTGGACGAGCCCAAGAACATACGCGGTGCCGCCGTGCGCTACTGGGAGGAGGTGCAGGAGGGCGAGGCGCTGCCGACCATCGCGCGCGGCCCGCTGTCGCTGATGGACACCATGGGCTTTTTGGTCGGCTGCGGCCGCGGCCACACGCACGGCGTGGTGCTGCAGGCGGCGGTCAAGCACCCGGGCCACTTCTTCCGCAACCCGGAGGCCGGCGGTGGCGTGGAGTACACCGGCATCGGCCACCACCGCGAGTCCGTGGCCAAGGAGGTCGGCGTGCCCGGCACCTATGACTACGGCCCGCAGCGCTCGTCGTGGATGGCCACGCTGGTCACCAACTGGATGGGCGACGCCGGCGTGCTCAAGCGCGTGCGCACCGAGATGCGGCGCTTCAACATCGTCGGCGACACCACCTTCTGCAAGGGCAAGGTCATCCGCAAGTACGTGAAGGACAAGGTCGGCCTGGTGGACATCGAGATCGCGGCCGAGAACCAGCGCGGCGAGGTCACGACGCCCGGCATCGCGACGGTGGCGCTGCCCTCGCGCGATGTCAGCCGCCCCGCCTTCATCGACGGCGCCGCGATCGATCTGGAGCTGCCGGTCACCCGCTGAAGACGCCATGCCTCTGCACCCCTCCCCATCCTCCGAGGCGCAGCCGCCCGGCGCCAGCCTCCCGCTCTCGGGTTGCCTGGTCGTCGAACGCGCGCGCACCGTGGCCGGCGCCTATGCGGGCCGCCTGCTGGCGTCCATGGGCGCCCAGGTCATCATGGCCGAGCCGGCCGGCGGCTCGCCACTGCGCGAAGCGCCCCCCTGGCTGGACGACGGCGGCACCAGCGCGCTGTTCGTTCACCTGGCCGCGGGCAAGCGCAGCCTGGTCTGCGACCTGGCGGACGAAGGAGGGCGTGCCAGCCTGGACGCCGCATTGGCGCGCGCGGACATCTTCATCGACGACACGGCGCTGCGCGCGCGCGCAGCGCTGGGGCTGGACGCGGATGCCGTGGCAGCGCGCCATCCGCATCTCGTCCACGTGAGCGTGCTGCCATTCGGCGCCAGCGGCCCCAAGGCCAACTGGGACGGCGAGGAGGTGAACCTGCTGCACGCCAGCGGCGAGGGCTTCCTGCTGCCGAACGGACTCTCGCACGAGCAGTTCCCGGACCGGCCGCCGCTCAAGATCTACGGCCACTTCGCCGGCTACCAGGGCGGCGCCACGGCGGCCCTGGCCGCGCTGGCGGCCTGGTGGGCACAGCCTGTGGCGGGCGGGCAGTTCGTCGACGTGGCGGTGCAGGACGCCAACCTGTGCGTGGGCGCCTTCGCGCTGCAGCGCCTGGGCGACGGTTCGCTGGAGCACCGCGCCACGCGCAGCTTCCGCTACGGCGGCGTGTTCCAGGCGGCCGACGGCTACCTGGAGCTGCTCACGCTGGAAGACCGCCAGTGGCATGCGTTGGTCGAGATGCTGGACCGCCCCGCCTGGGCCCTGGAGCCTGCCCTGGCCGACCCGCTGGAGCGCAGCCGGCGCGGCGACGAGATCAACGGTCACATCCGGGCCTGGATGGCGCGGCACGCGGTGGACGACATCGTGCGCCGTGCCCAGTCCCTGGGCGTGCCGGCCGGCAAGTACCGCACGCCGGCCGAGGTCGCGGCCGGTGCGCACGAGCGCGAGCGTGGCCTGTTCGCCCAAGCCCAGCTGGCCGATGGCCGCCAGGTGTCCGTACTGCGCGCACCCTTCCAGTTCCGCTGCACGCCGCTGGCCGACCAGGTGGCCGTGCCCGCGCTCAACGAGATGGCCGGGGAGGCCACGGCATGACAAGCACCACCACACCTGCGCGCGCGCCCCTGGCCGGCGTGCGCATCGCCGATTTTACGATCCACGCCGCCGGCCCGTTCTGCACGCATCTGCTGTCGCAGCTGGGCGCCGAGTGCATCAAGGTCGAGAGCCGCACGCGGCCGGACGCCTTCCGCAAGCCGCATGCAGTCTATGGCCGCATGCAGGCTGCCACCTTCGACCAGGTCTCGGCCAACAAGCTGTCGGTGCGCCTGAACCTCAAGCACCCCGAGGCCGTGGCGCTGGCCAAGCGCCTGGTCGTGGCGACCGACGTGGCGGCCGAGAGCTTTCGCCCCGGCGTCATGCAGCGGTTGGGGCTGGACTTCGACGCGTTGCGGGCGGCCAAGCCCGATGTCGTGCTGCTGTCGCTGTCGTCCTGCGGCCAGAGTGGGCCCGACTCGCACTTCGCCGGCTACGCGCCGCTGTTCGGTGCCTGGGGCGGCCTGGGCTGGATGAGCGGCTACAGCGATGGCCCGCCCGTGGAAATGCGCCACGTGATGGACCATTCCGCCGGCCTGCACGCGGCGCTGGCCACCATCGCGGCGCTGCACCAGCGCAAACGCACGGGCCAGGCCCAGCACGTGGACCTGGCCGCACGCGAAGTCGCCTCGGCCATGGTCGGCGATGCGCTCGTGCTCGCAGGCGCGGGCCTGGTGCCGCCACGGCCCGGCAATGCGGACGCGCTGCTCGCGCCGCATGGCGTCTACGCCACGGCGCATCCGGATCGCTGGCTC
>DATKFT010001028.1:0-5304 GCA_035544335.1 Pseudorhodoferax sp. | reverse complement strand
GAGGTGAAGGCATCCTTGACCCAGGTCTTGCGCGTGATGACCAGCAGCGCTTCCGGCCCGTTGATGTCCAGCAGCTCTTCTTCGCGGGGGCCGGGCAGAAGGGCCTGGATCTCGTGCTCGCTGCGCGTGGGCAGCGCAATGGACTGCAGATAGTCCGTGGTGGACTTCTTCGTGAAATCCTGCATCAGGTACAGCGGCGCGAAGCTGGTCGACACATAGCGGTCTTCCAGCTGCACGGGGATGCCGTCGGCGCAGTAGACGATCAGGCTGTGGAACACGGCATCGCGGGGCTCCCACTCGGGCGCGAGCGCCAGATTGGCGATCTGCTCGATGCGTTCGAGCTTGTGGATGCGGATGCTCAGCGACTGGTTGCGGCTGCGGATCTCGTCCGCGATGTTGTGCACGCGGATGTAGGTGGAGGCGACCTTGGGCGGTGCGACGAAGGTGCCGACGCCGTGGATGCGGTTCAGCACGCCGGCGTTGGACAGCTCGCGCAGCGCGCGGTTGACGGTCAGGCGCGAGGCGCTCAGTGCGGTGCACAGCTCGCTTTCGCTCGGGATCTTGTCGCCGGTGCGGAAGCGGCCACTGCCGATGCCATCCAATACATAGGCCTTGACCTGCTGGTAGAGCGGGGCAGGCTGCAGCAACGTTGTATTTTGCATTCCTTGATTTTCCAAAAACCCGGCGTCCGAGAACCGATCTTCACCACACGCGACCGGCGCAGGGCTTGCCGCAAGCGCTTTGCCCGGACGCCTGAGCATAGCCCGCGCCGGTCTCGCGCCTGTGCCTTCGCGCAGGCCGAGGGCGGGGCGGGCAGAGCGTCAGTCCTGCGGCAGCAATGCGCCCGATTGCCGCACGAAGGTGCGGATCCGCTCATCGCGGATGTTGCCGAAGAACTCCCCGGGCGCGGTGTCCACGCGGATCTGGCCTTGGTCCATGAACACGATGCGGCTGCCCACGTCCCTGGCAAAGGCCAGCTCGTGCGTGACGATGAGCATGGTCATGCCCTCCTGGGCCAGGGTCTTGACCACGTCCAGCACCTCGGCCACGAGCTCGGGGTCCAGCGCCGAGGTGGGCTCGTCCAGCAGCAGCAGCTCGGGCTTCATGGCCAGTGCGCGCGCGATGCCCACGCGCTGCTGCTGCCCGCCGGAGAGCTGCTGCGGCTTCTTGTGCGCATGCGCCTCGAGCTTGACGCGCTGCAGCAGCGACCGCGCTTCGCGCCGCGCCTGCTCCATGGGCACGCCCAGCACGCGGTGCGGGCCGATCGCCACGTTGTCCACCGCGCTCAGGTGCGGGAACAGGTGGAAGCGCTGGAACACCATGCCGATGGAGCGTCGCCGCAACGCCAGTTCCCTGGGCGATGCCGGCACCTGCCTGCCGCGCCGGGTGCTGTGCACCATGCTCTGGCCATTGACGACGATGTCGCCCGAGCTGGGGTCCTCGATGCGGTTGATGCAGCGCAGCAGCGTGGATTTGCCGGCGCCGCTGGGGCCCAGCAGCATCACGATCTCGCCGACGTGGACGCGCAGATCGGTGCTGTGCAGGATCCTGGCCGTCCCATAGCTTTTCGTCAGGCCCTGGATGCGGACCAGTTCTGTGGTGCTCATGTGAGTCGCTTTTCCACGTAGGAAGACAGTTGGGCCAGCACCGTGATGATCACGAGGTAGAACACCGCCAGCAGCGCATAGAGCTCGAAGGGCGCGAACTTGTCTGCGATCACGACCTGCGCGGCGCGCGTGACCTCGAAGACGGAGATCACGGACAGCAGCGAGGAGGTCTTGACCAGCGTGATCATTTCGTTGGTCAGTCCGGGCAGCACGCGTTTCCAGCTCTGGGGCAGCAGGATGTGCGCCAGCGTCTGGCCCCGGCGCATGCCGATGGATTTGGCGGCCTCGCTTTGCCCGACGTCGATCGACTGGATGCCGGCGCGGATGATTTCGCTGACGTAGCCGCCCGCGTTGAAGGTCAGCGCGACCACCCCGCCCCAGAAGGGCGAGATGGCGATGCCGATGGTGGGCAGCGCGAAATAGATCAGAAAGATCTGCACGAGCGCCGGTGTGCCGCGCACGAAGAACACGTAGAAGGCCACGGGTGTGGACAGCCAGCGGTTGCCGCTCACGCTGAGCAGGCCGCAGACGATGCCCAGCACCGTGCCTGCCACCAGCGCCAGCAGCGAGATTTCGATCGTCACGACCACACCCTTGAGCAGGTGCGGGAACGAGTAGGCGATCAGTGACCAGTCGAAGTTCGACATGGGTGTCTCAGCCGCCTTCTGTCACTGCGCCAGCGCGGGCACGGTGTCCGGCACGGCCTGCTTGGCGCCAAACCACTTGATCTGCAGCTGCTCCAGCTTGCCGCTGCGCTTGAGCTCGGTGATGTGCGCGTTGGCGAACTGCAGCAGCGCCTGGTCTTCCTTGCGGATGGCCATGCCCAGGTAGGCTTCGACATCCTGGATGCCGTCGACGATCCTGAAGCGGCCCGGGCGTTCGGACACCACGGCCTGCAGCACGGGCAGGGCGCCCGACACCGCATCGATGCGGCCATTGCTGAGCTCCAGATAGGCTTCGGGGAAGGCGTCGTAGAGCTTGAAGCTCGAAAAGCCCTTCTTGCCCGCCGCGACGAGCTTGGCTTCGTACTGCTTGGCCACGCGGTCGCCGATGCTGCCCAGCTGCGTGGCGACCACCCTGCCCGAGACGTCTTCGGCGCGCTTGATCTTGTCGTCGTTGCTGCGCACCAGAAAGACCACCGAACCGATGGCAACGGGCTGCGTGAAGTTGACCTTCTTCTGGCGGTCGGCGGTGATGGTCATGCCCGAGAGCACGGCATCGAACTTGCGCTCCAGCAGCGCCGGAAGAATGCCGGCCCAGGCCGTGTCGACGGTCTTGAGCTTCACGCCCAGGGCCTCCGCCATGCTTTTGAGGATGTCCACGTCGAAGCCGACGGTCTCCCCATTCTGGAAGTACTCGAAGGGCCGGTAGGCCACCTCCATGCCGATGACCATTTCGCCGCGTGCCTTGATGGCATCGAGCGCTTCGGCCTGGGCGGGCGCCGCGGCAAATGCGGTCAGGGCGGCCAGGGTGGTCGAAAGCAGGGCAGACAGAAGCTTGTTCATGGAAGACCTCGTGCAGGGTTGGGGATCGAAACGAAGGGGACGGGGATGGGGCCGGGCGCTGCTGTGGCGCCCTAGGGGTTGCGTGCTTCCGTCACGGTCAGGATGGAAGCGATGTCGCTTTCGCCGTGGCCGCTGGCCTGCAGCTCGGCGAAGTAGCTGCGGGCCAGGTCGGCCACCGGAAAGCGCAGGCCCTGCCCGGCGATGATGGCGGCGGCGTTGTTCAGGTCCTTGAGGAAGGTGCGGACATGGCCGCCGGGCACGAAGTTGCGCTCGGTCATGCGCTTGCCGTGGATCTGCAAAATCTTGCTGTCGGCAAAGCCGCCCGTGAGTGCGGCGCGGAACCGGTCCGGGTCCAGACCCAGGCGCTGCACGAGCAGCATGACCTCCGACACGGCCGCGATCACGGTCGAGCTGATGGTCTGGTTCAGCAGCTTGACCGTCTGGCCTGCGCCCGAGGGGCCCACGTGCGTCAATCGGCCCATGCATTCCAGTGCGGGGCGCAGGCGCTCGATGGCCTGGGCGTCACCACCGGCCATGATGGCCAGCGTGCCGGCGACCGCACCATCCGGTCCGCCCGAAATCGGCGCATCCACATAGAACAGGTCCCGCTCGGCCAGCGCGCGGGCCATGTCCTGGGCGTCTTGCGGCGCGATGGAACTCAGGTCCACCACGGTCTGGCCGGGCTGGAGCTGGGCCAGCAGTTCAGGTGCCAGCAGCACCTGGCGCACGGCGGCGCCGTTCTCGATGACCACCAGCAGCGCGTCCACGCCACGTGCCACGTCGGCCAGCGTGTCGGCGATCTTTGCGCCGAATGCGTGCAGAGCCTGCGCTTTTTCCGGCGTGCGGTTCCAGACGGTGACCTGGTGCCCTGCGGCGAGCAGGCGCTGCACCATGGGGGTGCCCATCACGCCGGTTCCGATGAATCCGATCTTCATTGGGTTTGACTCCTTGATTGACAAGTACATGTAATGACAAGATGGTGCATGGGGCTAGACATTCAGGTGGATTTCAAGGGTTATTAGCAGTTTTAGTGCCAGAAGCCGCGGATTTCCTTGTTTGATGACTTGTAATGACATGCGTATACTACTTCTGGGCCGGCAGCCATGTCGACCCCCTCGGGGTTCGCGTTATCCCTGAGTGCTGGCCAAGCTCCCCTCTCACCCTGACCAGGTCACTGTCATGTCCCAAACCCTTAGCAGCACATCCGAGCAAACAGACGGCGCGACGGCGCCGGGGCCTCTTGCGGGCCTGCGCGTGGTGGACTTCACCCGCGTGCTTTCCGGGCCGTTTTCGACCGCCTTGCTGGCCGACCTGGGTGCGGAGGTCATCAAGGTGGAGTCCCCCGACGGGGACGACTACCGCCATGTCGGCCCGTACAAGGAGGGGGTGAGCACGCTGTTCGCGTTTGCCAACCGCGGCAAGAAGAGCGTGGTGCTGGACCTCAAGCGGTCCGAGGATGTGGCGCTGGCCATCGCCCTGGCGCGCAGCGCGGACATCGTGGTGGAGAACTTCCGGCCCGGTGTGGCAGAGCGTCTGGGCATCGGCCAGCAAGCCCTGCGCGCGCAGAACGAGCGGCTGATCTACGCCAGCATTTCGGGCTTTGGCCAGGACAGCCCGCTGCGGCACCGCCCCGCCTACGACCTCGTGGTGCAGGCGCTGACAGGACTGATGTCGGTCAACGGCGCACCGGAGGGGCCGCCCACCATCGTCGGCGAAGCGTTCGGCGACCTGGCGGCGGGCCTCTTCGCCTCCTGGGCGGTGCTGGCCGCCGTGGTGCAGCGCCATGCCACGGGCAAGGGCTGCTACCTGGACGTGGCGATGTTCGATTCGCTGCTCTCGCTGATGCCGACGGCCACGGGCAGCCATGCGGCCACGGGCAAGGCGCCGTTCCGCTCGGGCAACCGGCACCCGTTCTCGGCGCCGTTCGGTGCCTATGCGGCCGCAGACGGCAACGTGGTCATTGCCGTGCTCAACAACAAGCTCTTCGAAACGCTGGCCTGCCTCATCGGTCGCCCGGGCCTTGCGCAGGACGCGCGTTTTGCCAGCGACGCGCAGCGGGGCCTGCATGAAAGTGCCTTGCGCGCGGCCATCGAGGCCTGGAGCGGAGCGCTGACCGTGGCCGAGGTCGTCACGGCGCTGGAGGCCCAGGGCATTCCCTGCGCAGCCATCGGCGATGTGGCTGCCGCGGTGGA
>DATKFT010001027.1:0-6200 GCA_035544335.1 Pseudorhodoferax sp. | reverse complement strand
GACTGGCAGCAGATGCTCGCGGTGCTTGCCGTGCTGTCGCTGCTGGTGGGCAACCTCGCGGCCATCGCGCAGAACAACCTCAAGCGCATGCTGGCCTTCTCGACCATCGCGCAGATGGGCTTCCTGATGCTGGGCCTGCTCGCGGGCGTGGTGCAGGGCGCCGACGGCCTGGACAGCAGCAACATGGCCAACGCCTACGGCTCGTCCATGTTCTACGTCGTCACCTACGTGCTGACCACGCTGGGTACCTTCGGCGTGATCCTGCTGCTCTCGCGCAGCGGTTTTGAATCGGAGAACATCAGCGACCTCGCCGGCCTGAACCAGCGCAGCCCGCTGTACGCCGCCGTGATGGCGACCTGCATGTTTTCGCTGGCCGGCATCCCGCCCATGGTGGGCTTCTACGCCAAGCTGTCGGTGCTGCAGACGCTCGTGGCCTCGGGCGAGACCTTCCTGATCGGCCTTGCGATCTTCGCGGTGCTGATGTCGCTGGTCGGTGCGTTCTACTACCTGCGCGTGATCAAGGTCATGTACTTCGATGCGCCGACCTCGTCCGAGCCCGTCTCGGCGCCGCTGGACGTGCGCGCCGTGCTGTCGGTCAATGGCGCGCTGGTGCTGCTGCTGGGCATCGTGCCTGGCGGGCTGATGGCCCTGTGCGTGCAGGCCATCACCCTGACCCTGGGCACCTGAGTTGGCGCCGAATGCGGCGGTCTGGCTGGTGATCCTGGCGGCCGTGGTGGCCGCCAACCTGCCTTTCCTCACGCAGCGCCTGTTTCTCGCGCTGCGGCTCGCGCAGGGCAAGAGCCTGGCCTGGCGGCTCTTGGAGCTGCTGGCCTACTACCTGCTGGTCGGCTTGCTGGGCCTGCTGCTCGAACGCAATGTGGGCCGCATCGCGCCCCAGGGCTGGGAGTTCTATGCGGTCACCGCAGCGCTGTTCGTGACGCTGGCCTTCCCGGGCTTCGTCTGGCGCTACCTGCTCAAGCACTGAGATGGCGCCCGAGGACGCGCACCTGGTCGAGCACACCGTGCAGCGCGAGGAGCTGCTGCGCGGCCGCTTCCTGCATGTGCTGCGCGACACCGTGCGCCTGCCCGACGGCGGCAGCGACACGCGCGAATACGTGGTCCATCCCGGCGCGGTCATGGTCGTGCCGCTGCTCGACGACGGGCGCGTGGTGCTGGAGCGCCAGTACCGCCATCCCATGGGTCGCGTGATGGTCGAGTTTCCGGCCGGCAAGCTCGACGCCGGCGAGGACACCTGGACCTGCGGGCGCCGCGAGCTGCTCGAAGAGACGGGCTACACCGCGCGCGAATGGGCCAAGGCCGGCGTGCTGCACCCGGTCATCTCCTACTCCACGGAATTCATCGAGATCTGGTTCGCGCGCGGCCTGTCGCTGCAGCAGCGCCGACTCGATGAAGGCGAGTTCCTGGAGGTCTTCAGTGCCAGCCTGGACGAGCTGCTGGCCTGGTGCCGCGATGGCAGCGTGACCGACGCCAAGACCCTGAGCGCGGCGCTGTGGCTGCAGAATTGGCGTGCCGGCGCCTGGGACTTGGCCTGGCAGACCAGCCCGGATTCGGGGCCTCCCGGATAATCCCGGGCATGTTGACCTCCACGCTCCTCGCTTCGCGTGTCGCCCCCTCCCGGGGATGTGCGGCAGTGGCTGCTGGCGGCCGTGTGCTGCTGCCATGAAAGTCCTGGACCTTCAGTGCAGCCACGGCCACAGCTTCGAAGGCTGGTTCGGCTCGGAAGATGACTTCCAGTCGCAGCTGGCGCGCGAGCTGGTCGAGTGCCCGTTCTGTGGCGACAAGGCCGTGGCCAAGAAGCTCTCCGCGCCACGCCTGAACCTGGGCGCCAGTGCGCCGTCCGAGAGCGCCCCGCGCGAGGTCGCTGCCGTCGATCCCCAGCTGCAGGCCGCCTGGATGAAGATGGTGCGCCATGTGCTGGCCAACACCGAGGACGTGGGCGCGCAGTTCGCCGAGGAGGCGCGCCGCATCCACTACGGCGAGGCCACCGAGCGCAACATCCGCGGCCAGGCCTCGCGCGAAGAGACCGAGTCCCTGCTCGAGGAGGGCATCTCGGTGATGCCCCTGCCCATCCCCAAGGCGCTCAAGGAGCCCTTGCAGTAAGCCGCTGCTGCGGCGCGGTGCGCGGTGGGCACAGGCCACGGCCGCCTGCGGGCGGCCGCGCAGCGCTCAGGGGTACAGGCCGCGCAGCTCGCGCGTGTGCAGGATGCGCTGGCAGGCCACGATGAAGGTCGCGGTACGCAGGCTCACCTTGTGTTGCTCGGCCACCTGCCAGACGCCCGCGAAGGCCTGCTGCATGACGCGCACCAGCCGCTTGTTGATCTCGTCCTCGTCCCAGAAGAAGCTCGAGAAGTCCTGCACCCATTCGAAGTAGCTGACCGTCACGCCGCCGGCGTTGGCGATCACGTCGGGCAGCACCAGCACGTTGCGCTCGTGCAGGATGTCGTCGGCCTCGGGCGTGGTCGGGCCGTTCGCTCCCTCGATGACCATGCGCGCGCGGATGCGGTGGGCATTGGCCTTGGTGATCTGCTGCTCCAGTGCGGCCGGGATCATGATGTCGCAGGGCACGTCCCAGAACTTGTCGGCCTCCAGCACCTCGGAATGCTCGAAACCGGCCACCGTGCCCTTCTCGGCCACATGCTTGAGCAGCGAGGGCACGTCCAGCCCGGCCTCGCGGTAGATCGCGCCGCCGTGGTCCTGCACGGCCACGACACGTGCACCGGCCTCGGCGAACAGCTTGCCCGCGATGCCGCCCACGTTGCCGAAGCCCTGCACGGCCACGGCCGCGCTCGCGATGTCCAGGCCGATGCGCCGGGCCGCTTCCACGCCGACCGTGAACACGCCGCGGCCCGTGGCCTCGCGCCGGCCCAGCGAGCCGCCCAGGTCGACCGGCTTGCCCGTCACCACGCCCGTGGCGGTCGCGCCCTGGTTCATGGAGTAGGTGTCCATCATCCAGGCCATGATCTGCTCGTTGGTGTTGACATCCGGTGCCGGGATGTCCTTGGTCGGGCCGATGATGATGCCGATCTCGCTCGTGTAGCGGCGCGTCATGCGCTCGAGCTCGCCGCGCGAGAGCTGCTTGGGGTCGACGCGGATGCCGCCCTTGGCGCCGCCGTAGGGCACGTTCACGGCCGCGTTCTTGATCGACATCCAGGCCGACAGCGCCATCACTTCGGACAGCGTCACGTCCTGGTGGAAGCGCACGCCGCCCTTGCCCGGGCCGCGCGAGGTGTTGTGCTGTACGCGGTAGCCCTCGAAGTGGGCCACGCGGCCGTCGTCCATGTGGATGGGCACGTCGACGATCAGGATGCGCTTGGGCCGCTTCAAGGTCTCCACCCAGCGTGCCAGGTTGCCCAGGTAGGGTTCGACGCGGTCGACCTGCTGCAGGAAGATGCCCCAGGGGCCGAGGTGGTCGGCCTGCAGGTACGAGGGCAGGGGATGCGCGGTGGGCGCGGGGTTGGAGGAAGGGGCTGCCATGGACTGGCTCCTGTCGTTGTCGAGGAGCGCAAGCTTAGGCTCGCGTGTGCGTCCTTGTCCAAGCCCGCCCGCGGTCGGATCGAGGCTTATGCACATCATGCATAGCCTCGCGGGCGCGGGGGCTACTGCGTGAACTGCAGCGCCGCCAGGCGCGCGTAGGTGCCGCCGGCTGCGACCAGCGTGGCGTGCGTGCCCTGCTCGACGATGCGCCCGCCGTCCAGCACCACGATGCGGTCGGCCCGCTGCACGGTGGCGAGCCGGTGCGCGATGACCAGCGTGGTGCGGCCCTGCATGGCGGTTTCCAGTGCGGCCTGCACCATGCGCTCGCTTTCCGCGTCCAGCGCGCTGGTGGCCTCGTCCAGCAGCAGCAGCGGGGCGTTCTTGAGCATGGCGCGCGCGATCGCGATGCGCTGGCGCTGGCCGCCCGACAGGCGCACGCCGCGTTCGCCCAGGAAGCTGTCGTAGCCCTGGGGCAGGGCGCTGATGAAGTCGTGCGCGAAGGCGGCGCGGGCAGCGGCCTCGACCTCGGCATCGCTGGCCTCGGGACGGCCGTAGCGTATGTTCTCGCGCGCGCTCGTGGAGAACAGTACGGGGTCCTGCGGCACGATGCCGATGTGTCCGCGCAGCGCGTCCAGCGCCATCGCGCGCGTGGCCACACCGTCCAGCGCGATGCTGCCGCGCTCCTGGTCGTAAAAGCGCAGCAGCAGCTGGAACACCGTGCTCTTGCCGGCGCCGCTGGCACCGACCAGGGCCACGGTCTCGCCCGGGGCCACGGCCAGGCTGAAATCGCTGAGCGCGGCCTGCGCGGGGCGCGAGGGGTAGTGGAACGTCACATCGGCCAGCTCCACGCGGCTGCCGCCGTTGCGCGCGGGCGCGGGCGCCGGCTGCGCGGGCGAGGCGATGGGCGAGCGCAGGTGCAGCAGTTCCATGAGGCGTTCGGTCGCGCCGGCCGCGCGCAGCAGGTCGCCATAGACCTCGCTGAGCGCGCCGAAGGCGCCGGCCAGGATGATCACGTAGACCACGGTCTGGCCCAGGTGGCCGGCCGAGATGTCGCCGCGCATGACGGCCTGCGTGCCCTGGTACAGGCCCCACAGCAGCGCGGCCGAGGTCGCGATGATGATGAAGGCCACGAGCACGGCGCGCGCGCGTGTGCGCCGCACGGCGGTCTGGAAGGCGTTCTGCGTGGACTGCGTGAAGCGGGCCGACTCGCGGCCCTCGGCCGTGTAGCTCTGCACCACGGGGATGGCATTGAGCACCTCGGCCGCGATCGCGCTGGAATCGGCCACGCGGTCCTGGCTCGCGCGCGAGAGCTTGCGCACGCGCCGGCCGAACCACATCGTGGGCAGCACCACCAGCACCAGGATGCCCAGCACCTGGGTCATCACATAGGGGTTGGTCCAGACCAGCATGGCCAGCGCGCCGGCGCCCATGACGGCGTTGCGCAGGCCCACCGACAGCGAGGAGCCGACCACGGTCTGCACCAGCGTGGTGTCGCCGGTCAGGCGCGAGAGCACTTCGCCGGTCTGCGTGGTCTCGAAGAACTCGGGGCTTTGCCGCAGCACATGGGCGTAGACCGCGTTGCGCAGGTCCGAGGTCACGCGCTCGCCGAGCCAGCTGACCACGTAGTAGCGGCCGGCCGAGAACAGGCCCAGCGCCGCGGCCACCGCGAACAGCTCGAAGAAATGCGTGCGCAGCGCCACCAGGCGCGCGCCCGTGTCCTGCGGCGTGGCGCCGCCGCTGACCAGGCCGTTGTCGATCAGGCTGCGCAGCGCGAGCGGAAACACCAGCGTGGCACCGGCCGCCAGCACCAGGAACAGCGCGGCCAGCGCGATGCGGCCGCGGTAGGGCCCGAGGAACGGCAGCAGGCCGCGCAGCGACCGCGGCGAGCCCTTGGCCGGCTCGGCCGCCGAATGAGCAGAAGAAGGCATGGGGCGAGAGTGTATCCAGCCTGCAATGTTGCATTTGTCATGGCAAAGACAGACTTGACAATTATTGCCTAGGCAATTAAATTCACGCCCATGGCCGAACCCACTGCAACGCCCCACGATCCCGCCGCGCTGGCTGGCCGTCCGCCGCCGGCCGACTTCTACGCGCCGACCAGCTACAACCCCTCGGACAGCGTCGGCTACCTGATGCGGCGCATCATGTCGGCCGTCGCCTCGGCCGTCGAGCGCGAGCTGGAGCCCAGCGGGCTCACGCACGCGCAATGGGTGCCGCTGTTCAAGCTGGCCGTGCAACAGGGTGCCACCGTGGCCGAGCTGGCGCGGCTGTGCGAGCTCGATGCCGGCGCCATGACGCGGCTGCTGGACCGCCTGGAAGCCAAGGGCCTGTGCCAGCGCGAGCGCTCCTCGGAAGACCGCCGCGTGGTGCGGCTGGCGCTGACCGAGCAGGGCCGCGCGGTGGCCGAACAGATCCCCGTGGCGCTGAGCCGCGTACAGAACGCCTACCTCGCCGGCTTCTCGCGCGACGAATGGCTGCTGCTCAAGAGCTTCCTCTCGCGCATCCTGGACAACGCGCAGCAAGGCTGCGCTGGAAAGAAGAACCCATGACTCCCGTTCCCTCCCTGCGCCTGGCCGTGCCGGCGGCCCTGGCCCTGCTGCTCGCAGCCTGTGCCAACCCGTCGGGCATCGCCCCGCAGGCCCAGTTGCGTGACGCCGCCTCGGTCGGCGTACCGACCCAGGACAGCGCCGTGCCGGCCGTCGAGG
>DATKFT010001026.1:0-9875 GCA_035544335.1 Pseudorhodoferax sp. | reverse complement strand
GGGCGCGCTGCGCGCCGGCCAGCTCCAACAGGTGCTGCCGGACTGGAAGGTCGAAGGCCAGTTCAGCGAGACGCTCTACGCGGTCCGCCCCTACGCGCCCTATGTGCCGCGCGCCGTCGAGGCCTTCGTGGCCTACCTGCGCGCGGCCTTCGCCGCGGGTTTCGGGGCCTGAGAACGTGTGAACGAACCGCTCACACCCACGCGAGACCCCCAATGAACACTTGCATCCAGCAGGGTCGCCGCGCCCGGGGTCTTGCCCTGCGGGCCAGGGCACGCCAGGCCACATGCGTGCGTTGCAGTCCTTGCCCGGGCACCAGCCCGGGCGGCGGCCTGCGCCTTCGCCTGCGGCCCGCCGCACCCCGTCGTGGGCGCGATCAGTTCATTCACACGTTCTGAGCGCGCGCCGTGGTCGAATCGCCCCATGCACCTGAAGAGCTACAAGTACCAGCGCGCCGTGCTGGTCTGCGCCGACTGCGAGAACCGTGACGACGGCCCGCGCCACCTGGACAGCAAGACGGGCGCCAGCGCGCTGCGCAAGGCCTTGCGCGAAGGACCGGTGGCGGTGCAGGTCACGCGCACGCGCTGCCTGGGCCTGTGCCCGCGCAAGGCGCTGGCCGCGGTCGCGCTGGGCGCATCGCTGCCGGCCATGGGCGCCGAACTGCGCGACGGCGACGACTTGGCCGAACTCGTGCGCTACGCCGGCGGTCCGGCCACCGCCTGAGAGCGGGGCCGGCGCCCATCCGGCCATCAGCAAACCTCCGCGCCTCGCCCATTGTTGATGCCATGTTTGCCACAGCTGGACTGCGCAGCGGCCGGCATGCACGGCTTCGTGGTGAAGCCGATCGGGGCCCGAGCCCTACTTCGGCGCGCTCTGCGCTGCGCTGGGCGCCGCCATCGACAACGACGACTTCGACACCGCGGCGCAGGCCTTGGCTGCCGTGCTCAGTGCCACTGCAGCCAGTCGCGCAGCGCCTGGGTGACCAAGGCCGGCTGCTCCAGCGGGCTCAGGTGGCCGCAGTCGGGGAACACCACGAGCCGCGCGCCCGGCACCAGGCCGGCCATCTCCTCGTGCAGCGCGGGTGGCGTCAGGATGTCCTGGGCGCCGCAGGCCACCAGGGTGGGGCAGGCCACGCCGCGCAGTGCCTCGCGCTGGTCGGGCCGGCCGATGATGGCCTCCTGCTGGCGCGCGAAGGCCTCGGTGCCCACGTTGCGGGCCATGCTGCGCACGAGGGCCCGCAGCGCCGCATGGCGCGCGGCCTGCGGCCACACCAGCCGCGGCAGCAGCGCATCGGCGACCGCGCCCAGGCCCTGCGTGGCGCCCAGCGCCACGAGTTCGCGGCGCTGCGTGCTGGCGGCGGGCGCGTCGGCCACGGCATTGGTGTCCAGCAGGGCCAGGCGCTGCACGCGCTCGGGCGCCTGGCGCCACATGGCCATGGCCACGTAGCCGCCCATGGACAGGCCGGCCAGCGCGAAGCGTTCGAACGGGCAGGCGGCCAGCACGTCGCGGGCCAGATTCTCGATGCTGGCGTGGCGCGTGGGCGCCGGCACCCAGGCCTCGGCCAGATCGGCCAGGCCCTCGATCTGCGGGCCCCAGAGCAGGGCGTCGCAGAGCAGGCCGGGGACCAGGACCAGGGGGGTGGGGGTGGCGCTTGTCATGCGCATCAGTATGACCGCAGGCGGCAGGTGCCGTGCGCGCCGCTCAGTGTCCCCACACCTGCTCCAGCGCCTGCCAGGCCGCCTGCACCACCGGCTCGTCCATGCGCTGGCGCAGGAACAGGAACTGCAGCTCGCAGCCGATGCGCACGCGCTCGGCCACGGCCAGGCCGTGCTGCTGGCTCTCGCGGATCGCGATCGCGTCGCGCACCAGCGACAGGCCCACGCCGGACTTGATGAGGTCCAGCATCGAGGCCTCCTGGTCGACGAGCGCCGCGCGCGGCGGCGCCAGGCCGCGCGGGCCGAACACGCCCTGCAGCAGCCGGTGGTGCACCGATTCGGGCGGGGTCTCCAGCCAGGGCAGCGTGGCCAGGCCCTCCCAGTCGCGCCCCGCCACCTGCGGCCCCCAGCCGCTGGGGGCCACCACGCGGTAGTCGAAGCGCGTGAGCGTGCGCGCGGCCAGCGCGGGCTGCAACGCCTCGGTCGCGGCCAGGCTGGGGCTCAGGTAGAAGCAGACGTCGAGCTGGCCCTGCTGCAGCTGTGCGAGCACGCTGCCGCTGATGCCGTGGCGCAGCTCGGTGGCGATCTGCGGCGCCGCACGCACCAGCGCGCCCAGCCAGTCGCCCAGGCGCAGGAACGGCGGGTCGAGGATGGTGCCGATGCGCAGCAGGCCGCGCGCGCTGCCGCGCAGCCGCTCCACGCCGCGCGCGAACGCGTCGGCCGCGGCCAGCGTGCGCTCGGCCAGCTGCAGCAGCGCCGCGCCGTCGGCCGACAGCACCATGCCGTGCGCGCCGCGCTGGAACAGCTCCAGCCCGCTGGCCTCGGCGAGCTTCTTGAGCTGCAGGCTCAGCGCGGGCTGGGTGCGGTGCAGCCGCGCCGCGGCGCGCGAGACGCTGCCTTCGTGCGCCACGGCGACGAAGGCGCGCAGCGCCGGCAGGTCGAGCAGGGCGGGATTCATATTTGCGTTGCTTATACCAGTAGGGGTCAGAACTCATTGGCGGCTCCGGGGCCTGCAGGCGACACTCGCGCCCCAGGAGACCCACGCATGAGCGGCAGCAATACCTTCGATTACATCGTCATCGGCGCCGGCACGGCCGGCAGCCTGATGGCCAACCGCCTGAGCAAGGACCCGCGCCAGCGCGTGCTGCTGATCGAGGCCGGCGGCAAGGACGACTACCACTGGATCCACATCCCCGTGGGCTACCTGTACTGCATCGGCAACCCGCGCACCGACTGGCTCTACCAGACCGAGCCCGACGCGGGCCTGAACGGCCGCACGCTGCGCTATCCGCGCGGCAAGACGCTGGGCGGCTGCTCTTCGATCAACGGCATGATCTACATGCGCGGGCAGGCCCGCGACTACGCGGGCTGGGCACAGGCCACGGGCGACGACACCTGGCAGTGGGAGCAGGTGCTGCCCGCCTTCCGGCAGCACGAGGACCATTACCTGGGCGATGCCGCGCAGGCCGGTGCGCGCGACGCCGATTTCGCGGCCTTCCATGGCCACGGCGGCGAATGGCGCGTGGAGAAGCAGCGCCTGCGCTGGGACATCCTGGACGCTTTTGCGCAGGCGGCCCAGCAGGCCGGCGTGCCGCATTCCAGCGACTTCAACCGCGGCGACAACGAGGGCGTGGGCTACTTCCAGGTCAACCAGAAGGCCGGCTGGCGCTGGAACACGGCCAAGGCCTTTCTGCGCCCCACCTGCTACGGCCGCCCGAACTTCGAGCTGTGGACCGGCGGCCAGGTGGCGCGGCTGCTGCTGGAGCGCCAGGCCGACGGCAGCCAGCGCTGCACGGGCGCCGAGGTCTGGACCGGAGGCGAGCTCGTCACCGTGCGTGCCACGCGCGAGGTGCTGCTGTGCGCGGGAGCGGTCGGTTCGCCGCAGATCCTGCAGCTGTCGGGCATCGGCCCGGGCGCGCTGCTGCAGCGCCACGGCATCGCCGTGCAGGCCGACCTGCCCGGCGTGGGCGAGAACCTGCAGGACCACCTGCAGATCCGCGCGGTCTACAAGATCAGCGGCGCGCCCACGCTCAATGTGCTGGCCTCCTCGCTCGTGGGCAAGGCGCGCATCGGCCTGCAGTACCTGATGTCGCGCAGCGGGCCCATGAGCATGGCGCCCTCGCAGCTGGGCGCCTTCACGAAGAGCGACCCGGGCCGCCCGCACGCCAACATCCAGTACCACGTGCAGCCGCTGTCGCTGGACGCGTTCGGCGAGCCGCTGCACAGCTTCCCGGCCTTCACCGCGAGCGTGTGCAACCTGAACCCCACGAGCCGCGGCAGCGTGCGCATCAAGAGCCCGCGCTTCGGCGATGCGCCGGCCATCGCGCCCAACTACCTGAGCACGGACGCCGACCGCCAGGTGGCAGCCGACTCGCTGCGCGTGACGCGGCGCATCGCGGCCCAGCCCGCGCTGGCCCCGTTCAAGCCCGAGGAATACAAGCCCGGCCCGCAGTACCAGAGCGACGAGGACCTCGCGCGCCTGGCCGGCGACATCGCCACCACCATCATCCACCCCGTGGGCACGACGGCCATGGGCCGCGACGGCGACCCCCAGGCCGTGCTCGACAGCCGCTTGCGCGTGCGCGATGGCCAGGGCGGCGTGATCGCCGGACTGCGCGTGGTCGACGCGGGCGCCATGCCCACGATCACGAGCGGCAACACCAACAGCCCCACGCTCATGATGGCCGAGAAGGCCGCGGCCTGGGTGCGCGCCGACAGCCGCGTCTGAGCGGCGGGCCGGGGGCAAGGCTCACGGCACAGCCGGAAAGCGCACGCTGACCCGCAGGCCGGGCGTCGCGTCCGGATACGAGGCCAGCGTCACGCTGGCGCCGAAGGCATGCGCGACCTCGCGCACGATCGCCAGCCCCAGGCCCGAGCCCTCGGTGTCGGTGGCCAGGCGGTGGAAGCGCTCGAACACGCGTTCGCGTGCCTCGGCGGGGATGCCGGGCCCGTTGTCCTCCACGCGCAGCTCGGCCTGCCCGTCCGTCTGGTGCACGCCCACGGTGACGCGCCCGCCGGGCGGCGTGTAGCGCAGCGCGTTGTCCAGCAGGTTGGTGACCAGCGCGTCGAGCAGCGAAGCCTGGGCGCGCACCCGCACGGCGCGGCCGTCTGGTGGCAGCGCCATGCCCAGGTCGATGTGGCGCTGGTCGGCCAGTGCCGCGAGCTGCTCCACGCAGGCTAGGGCCGTGGCCGCCAGGTCCAGCGGCGCCAGGCCGGTCTGCGCATCGCCGTGCTCGGCCTGGGCCAGCAGCAGGAGCTTGTTGGTCACGGCGATCAGCCGCCGGTTGCTGGCGTCCAGCTGCTGCCACAGGGCGTCCAGGTCGGCGCCGGCCACCGGCGGGCCGCCGCCCTGGCTGCGTGCGTGGCGGCCATAGGCGATCTGCGAGGCCTGCAGCGCGAGCGGCGTGCGCAGCTGGTGCGCGGCATCGGCGATGAAGCGCCGCTGCACCTGGGCATGGGCGCGCAGCTGGCGCGCGTAGGTGTTGACGGCGTCGGCGACCGGGCGCAGCTCCTGGTGCAGCGCGCGCGGGTCCAGGTGCAGGTCGTGCTGCAATGGGTCGCGGGCCGCGAGCTGGCGGCTCAGCCGCAGCACGGGGCGCAGCTCCCAGGTCAGCGCCAGCGCACTGACCAGCAGCGCCAGCAGCAGCGCGGCCAGCAGATAGTCCAGCGTGGGCCACCACAGCGCGCGCAGCATCTGGTCGCGGCTCTGCGTGGTCTTGGCGACCACGATGGTGATGTCGCGCGCGCCGCCGGCCTCGTACATGGCGCGGCGCGTCACCACGGCGCGCAGCGCCAGCCCCTCGAACGCGGTGTCGTACCACTGCGCCTGGTCGGCGCCGGCCAGCGCCAGCGGCTGCGGCAAGGGCAGGCCCGGGGAGCCCGCCAGCAGCTCGCCCGCGCTGCCGCTCACGCGCAGGAACACGCGGTCGTGCTCGGGCGAGACGAACAGGCTCAGCGCCGAGGGCGGCACGCTGGCCTGCACGTTGTCGCCGTCCCAGATCAGCCGGTCCGACAGCACCTTGGCCGACGACAGCAGGTCGTGGTCCTGCACGTAGTCGGCCACCGTGGCCGCATGGCGCCAGCCCAGCCAGGCGCAGACCGCGACCACGACCGACAGCGCCAGCAGCAGCCAGGCGGCGAGGCGGACGCGCAGGCTGGCCAGCATGGCTTCTCAGCTGACTTGCCGCAGCCGCAACAGGTAGCCCACGCCGCGCAGCGTGATGATGGTGGCCTGGCTGTGCTCGAGCTTCTTGCGCAGCCGGTGCACGTACAGGTCGACCGCATCGGCGCTGGCCTCTTCCTCCAGGCTGTCGAGGCTGTCGATGACGGCCTGCTTGGGCACGGTGCTGCCGGCCTTGAGCACCAGCGTCTCCAGCAGGCTGCGTTCGCGCGGCGGCAGCGCCAGGGCCTGGCCGGCCAGCGTGAACTGGCGCGTGCGCAGGTCGTAGTGCAGGTCGCCGCACACGATGTCGTTGGCCTTGCCGGGGACCTGGCGGCGCACCAGGGCCTTGATGCGCGCGACCAGTTCGCGGATCTCCACGGGCTTGACCAGGTAGTCGTCGGCCCCGATCTCCAGGCACAGCACCTTCTGGTCCAGCGAGTCCGAGGCCGTGAGCACCAGCACGGGCACGCCGTCCTGGCGCTCGCGCAGGCGGCGCAGCACGCCCTTGCCCGAGAGCTGCGGGATGTTGAGGTCCAGCAGCACGGCGTCGTAGCGGTGCCCGCGCAGCAGCTGGTCGGCGGCGTGGCCGTCCTCCACCTGGTCGACGACGAAGTCCTGGGCGCGCAGCAGGCTGGCCAGCCAGTGGGCCAGCTCCGCGTTGTCTTCGATCAGCAGCAGTTTCATGGGGCAGCGAGCGGCGCCAGGGATTGTCGGCCGCCGCGGCGTGGACCGCCGGGCCCGCGCCAGGCCTAGGGTTTCTACCAGGATTTGTGCAGCTGCAGCGAAAGCCGGGCGAAGGATGGCGCTTCCTAGACTGGTCGTGCACCGTGGGCCGCATGGCCGGCCGCGATGGACGCCAACCCCTCGCCAGGAGACCCGAACATGACCGCATTCCGCCTGAGCCTCGCCGCCGCCGCCGCCGCCGCCGCCGTCGGCGCGCTGATCGCCGTCGCCGCGCCCGCTGCCAGTGCCGCCGACGCGCCCATCACCATCATGGTGGGCGGCATCAACAAGATCATCTACCTGCCCGCCAAGCTGGCCGAGACGCTGGGCTACTTCAAGGACGAGGGCCTCCAGGTCGAGCTGCAGTCGCAGCCGGCCGGCGTGGACGCCGAGAACCAGCTCATCGCGGGCGCCGTGCAGGGCGTGGTGGGCTTTTACGACCACACCATCGACCTGCAGAGCAAGGGCAAGGACATCGAGGCGATCGCCGTGTTCTGCAAGGTGCCGGGCGAGGTCGAGCTGGTCTCCAGCAAGGCCGCGCCCAGCTTCAAGACCATGGCCCAGTCCAAGGGCAAGACGCTGGGCGTGACCGGCCTGGGCTCGTCCACCGAGTTCCTGACGCGCTACCTGGCCGACCGCCAGGGCGTGGCGCAGAAGGACTATTCGCTGCTGCCCGTGGGCGCCGGCAACACCTTCATCGCGGCCATGAAGCAGGACCGCATCCAGGCCGGCATGACCACCGAGCCCACGGTCTCGGAAATGCTCAAGACCGGTGACGCCCAGGTGCTCGTGGACCTGCGCACCGAGGAAGGCTCGCGCGCCGCACTGGGCGGCCTGTACCCGGCCGCCAGCCTGTACGTGCAGAACAGCTGGGCCGACGCGCACAAGGCCGAGGCCAGCAAGCTGGCCCATGCCTTCGCGCGCACCATGCAGTGGATCGCCGGCCATTCGGCGCAGGAGATCGCCGACAAGATGCCCAAGGACTACTACGGCAGCGACAAGGCCTTGTACGTGCAGGCGCTGAAGGCCTCGCTGCCGATGTTCACGCACGATGCCGCGATGCCGGCCGGCGGGCCCGAGACGGTGCTGCAGGTGCTGGCCGCCTACAAGCCGCAGGTCAGGAGCAAGAACATCGACCTGTCCAGGACCTACACCAACGCCTTCCTGGCGGCGGCCAAGTGAGGCGCGGCATGGCCATGGAACAAGCCACCCTCGCCCCCCGCGCGCCATCCATCGCCCGGGCAGCCGCGGCCGGCCTGCCGGACGCGGCGCCGCAGGCCGCGCCGGCCATCGCCTTCGACCAGGTGTCGCTGCGCTTCATCTCGGCCGACGGCCAGGCCACCGTGGCGCTGCGCAACTTCTCGATGCAGGTCGGGCGTGGCGAGTTCGTCGCCATCGTGGGCCCGACGGGCTGCGGCAAGTCGACCACGCTGAACATGATCACGGGACTGCTCCAACCCACGGTGGGCCAGGTGCAGGTCATGGGCCAGCCGGTCCAGGGCATCGACCCGCGCATCGGCTTCGTGTTCCAGGCCGACGCGCTGTTTCCCTGGCGCAGCGTGCGCGACAACGTGGCGGCCGGCCCGCTGTTCCGCGGCAAGCCCAAGGCCCAGGCGCACGCGCTGGCCGACGACTGGATCCGCCGCGTGGGCCTGGACAGGTTCGGCGACCACTACCCGCACCAGCTGTCCGGCGGCATGCGCAAGCGCGTGGCGCTGGCCCAGACTTTCATCAACGACCCCGAGATCCTGCTCATGGACGAGCCCTTCTCGGCGCTGGACATGCAGACGCGCACGCTCATGCAGGACGAGCTGCTGCACCTGTGGTCCGGCAACGGCGGCTCGGTGGTGTTCGTCACGCACGATCTCGAAGAAGCCATCGCGCTGGCCGACCGCGTGTTCGTGCTGTCGGCCCGGCCGGCCACGCTCAAGCGCGTCTACACCATCGACCTGCCGCGCCCGCGCGTGATGAGCCAGGTGCGCTACGACCCGCAGTTCATTGAATTGTCCAAGCGCATCTGGGACGACCTGCGCGAAGAGGTTTCGATTCATTGACCACCCCCGTTTGGACTTCTCATTGCGTGTAGAAGTCCCATACCCCCTCAAGGGGGCGCCGCCAGCGGCCTGGCAGAGCCAGTTCCGCGGCGTCCGCTGGAATGGCCTGCTCCGCGGCCGCTTGAGCTGCTGCTGACGGCCCTGTTTTGTGCTCTGCGCGCGCAGCGCCTTGGACAACTGAAAGAAGGAGAACACCATGCATGCCACCGTTTCACCGGGCGTCCTGCCCGCCGCGCTGAGCGACGCCGCGCTGGCGCGCGAATCGGAAGTCGCGCAACGCGCCATCCGCGGGCGCCGCCGCATGATCATCGCGCTGCGCCTGGCGGTGCTCGTGGTCGTGCTGGGCGGCTGGGAGCTGGCGGCCAGCCGCAAGTGGATCGATCCGTTCTTCTACTCGCAGCCCTCGCTGATCTGGGCGCAGATCGTGGAATGGGCGCGCGACGGCACCTCGCAGGGCTCGCTCTGGATACAGGTCGCCGTGACCTTGGAGGAAACCGTGATCGGCTTCCTGATCGGCTCCATCGCCGGCGTGGTCTGCGGCATCGCGCTCGGACGCAACAAGCTGCTGTCCGACGTGTTCAGCGTCTACATCCAGATCGCCAACTCGATCCCGCGCGTGGTGCTGGGTTCGGTGTTCGTGATCGCGCTGGGCCTGGGCATGGCGTCCAAGGTGGCGCTGGCCGTGGTCATGGTGTTCTTCGTCGTGTTCGGCAACGCGTTCCAGGGCGTGCGCGAGGCCGACAAGTACATGCTGGCCAATGCGCAGATCCTGGGGGCCTCGCCGCGCCAGCTGACGACCGCGGTCGTGATCCCCTCGGCCATGTCCTGGATCCTGGCCAGCCTGCACGTGAGCTTCGGCTTCGCGCTGGTGGGCGCCGTGGTCGGCGAGTTCCTGGGCGCCAAGGAAGGCATCGGGCTCCTGATCGCCACGGCCCAGGGCGCCTTCAACGCCAGCGGCGTGTTCGCCGCCATGATCGTGCTGGCGGTCGTCGCGCTGATGGCCGACTTCCTGCTCACCACGCTGGAGAAGCGCCTGCTCAAGTGGCGGCCCGCGGCGTTCTGAGCACGCCCCCGCTTGGAGCGGCCCCACGGGGGGCGCCCCGGCGGACTGGCAAGGTCCGATGCGTGGGGCACGGGCATGGCGGGCTGCTCCGCGGCCTTCGGAACCGCGGCTTGCGGGCCGGTCTGGTGCTGGGCAGGTGGCGCGCAGCGCCACCGCCGTCCTCGCCTTCACGCGCTGAGCGGTGCGCCGGGCTGCGGTCCGGCCTCGCGCGCACCGCGGC
>DATKFT010001025.1:0-2965 GCA_035544335.1 Pseudorhodoferax sp. | reverse complement strand
CCGCCATGGCGCCGCACAACCTGGCCCGTGGCGTATTCTTCGAGCGCGACGGCGTGCTGCAGGCCGTGCCGGCACCGCGCTTCGACGGGCATCGTTCGCAGCCGGGGCCGATCCCACGGCTCGGAGAACACACGCAGGACGTGTTGGCACGGCTGCGCCAGGATGGGCCTGCGGCGGTGTGGAATGACCGATGAGCGTGGACAGCCCATGCGCACACGCCTGACCGATCTGCTGGGCATCCGCCATCCGATCGTGGAAGGCGGCATGCAGTGGGTAGGGCGTGCCGAGCTTGCGGCCGCCGTCTCCAACGCAGGGGCGCTCGGGATGATCAGTGCGCGGACACAGCCCGACCCGCAGGCGCTGCTGCGCGAGATCACGCGTGCGCGGGCGCTCACGCAGGCGCCCTTCGGCGTGAACCTGTCGCTGCCGCTGATCGGTGCGGCGCTGGAGCACACGCCCTGGGTGGATGCCATCGTGCAAGGTGGCGTGCGTGTGGTCGAGACGGCCGGCAATAAGCCGCACGCGGTGATCGCAGCCCTGAAGGCGCACCGCGTGACCGTGATCCACAAGTGCACCTCTCTGCGGCATGCGCTATCGGCCGAGCGCATCGGTGCCGACATCGTCTCGATCGACGGCTTCGAGGCCGCGGGCCACATCGGCGAGGACGATGTCGGGAGCATGGTGCTGGTGCCTCTGGTGCGCCGGCAGCTGCGCATCCCGGTCATCGCCTCCGGCGGCATCGCCGACGGGGCCGGCATGGCGGCGGCGTTGGCGCTGGGCGCGGACGGTGTGAATCTGGGCACGCGCTTCATGCTGACGCGCGAATCGCCGGTCCACGACGCGCTCAAACGCGCGATGCTGGCATCCGATGTCTGCGCCACCCTGTTGATCAAGCGCAGCCTGCGCCGCACGGGGCGCTTCTTCCGCAACGCCGTGTCCGAACAGATCCTGGCGCGGGAGAACCGGCCAGGTGGAACGAGCCACGAGGAGCTGCGCGGGCTGTTGTCCGCCGCGGGCGCTGCGCAGGCTTACGGGGATGGCCTGGTGGACGCGGGCGTGGTCTGCGCAAGCCAGGTGGTCGGCTTGGTCAATGACATGCCCTCGTGCGCCGAATTGGTCGCACGTATGGCGACCGAATGCCGGGCTGCGCTGGAGGCCGCGCGCGCGTTGGCGGCGTAGCGGCCTCAGTGCTCCGGCCATTGCCACGCCGGCGCCTGCCGTGCGTGGAACCGGGCCAGTGCCGCCTGGTGGTAGGGGCTGCTCATGGCGATGCCCTGGCCATCGGCCTCCAGCGTCAGCATGGTGGCCAGGTCGTTGCCCGGCGCGGCGTTCAGCGCACGCTTGGCGATGCTGAGCGCCAGCGGTGAGGCGGCGGCCAGGGCATGGGCGATGGTGAGCGCGCGCTGCAGCACACACTCACTGGGGCATGCCTCCAGCACCAGGCCAAGGGCCTGCGCGGCACGGCCGTCGATCTCGCGGCCGGAGAAAACCAGTTCCTTGGCACGCTGCAGACCCACGATCCTCGGCAGCGAATAGAGGATGCCGAAATCGGGTACGAGGCCGAGGCGCCCGAACGAAAAGCTGATGCGCGCATCGTCGGCCGCAAGCACCAGGTCGGCCGTGAGCGCCAGGCCGATGCCTGCACCGTAGGCCACCCCTTGCACGGCCGCCACGATCGGTTTGTCGAACTGGAGCAAGCCGGTGACCAGTCCGCCGAGATCGACCAGGCGCTGACGGCGCGCTACGGCGTCCGTCTCGCCGCGTCGTGCGCTTTCTTCCAGGGCACGCAGGTCACCGCCAGCGCAGAAATGTCCGTCGGCGCCGGTCAGCACCAGCACGCGCAGCGTTGGGTCGGTATGCAGGCGGCCGACCAGGTCGGCCAGTTCCGCGCGCATGTCCATGCAGATCGCATTGCGGACGTAGGGGCGGTTCAGCGTAAGCACACCGACCCCGTCCGTGAGCCCGTAGCGCAGTGTGTGGTATTCCGGTGGCACTGCCATAGCGCGCTCAGGCGGGGAGTGCTGCAGCGGCAGAGGTCGTCGCGAGCCTGCGCAGCACGAGTGCATCGAGTGCGAACGCGCCTTGGCCTTCGGGCCCTACCCACACGGGATTGAATTCTGCTTCTTCAATGTCCGGGTGCGCCATTGCAAACGACGGGATCCGCACCAGCAGTTCGACCAGCGCCTCCATGTCGGCGGCGGATTTGTCGCGGAACGCGCCGAGGTAGGCGGCATGGCGCAGCTCGCCCAGCATTGCGCGGGCATCTTCATCGCGGATCGGTAGCACCCGGTGCGACACGTCTTTCAGCAGTTCGACGAAGACGCCGCCCAGCCCCACAGTCATGACGCGGCCAAACGCCGGATCGGTGTGGATGCCGACCAGCATCTCGCGGCCGCGGGCGTCAAGCATCCTCTCGACCAGGACGCCGTCGATTCGGGCATCGGGCCGCCGCTGGCTGACCTGCGCGACGATGTCCTCGAACGTCGTCCTGGCTTGTTCTGCGGAGGCGATGTTCAGTCGCACACCGCCCACCTCGGTCTTGTGCAGGATCTGCGCGCTGGCCACCTTCATGACCACCGGGCAACCGAGTTCCGCCGCGGCAGCCGATGCGGCCTCGGCATTGAGCGCCAACACCCCTTGCGGGACGGCAATGCCGGCGCCTTTGAGCAAGTCTTTGGCGCTGGCTTCGTTGCAGGCAACCAGGGCCGGGGCAGTGGCTGGAACCGCGGACGCCGCATGGTCGCTTTGCGGCGCCTCTGCGTTGGGCACGGTGCCCAAGGCCTTGCGGACGGCGGCCATGGCCTGCGACAGCGACATGAACGGCGCCAGGCCGCTGTTCTCCATCACGTGGAAGCCGGGCGCGAGCTGCCGGCTCATCCAGACCGGCACGATTGGCCGGGCCGTCACCGGCGCCAACTCAGCGATGACCTGCGACAAAGCATCGGTGGCGCCAGCATAGTCGGCC
>DATKFT010001024.1:0-1722 GCA_035544335.1 Pseudorhodoferax sp. | reverse complement strand
CACCGGGATGCGGGAGCGCGGCCGGGCGCCGCCGATGCCGCTGCCTGGCGCCGCTGGATGGACGCCGACCCGCGCCACGCCGCCGAATACGCCGCCTTCGAGGCGCTGTGGCAGGACTTCGACTCCACGCCCCGCACCGAGGCCCTGGCCACGGCGGTGGACACCGCCGCACGCCAGCGCCGCGACACACGCAGCAACGCGCGCCGCGCGATCATCACCCGCGGCGTGCTGGGCGTTGCCGGCCTGGGCACGGCGGGCCTGCTGGCATGGCGCGGCTGGCTTGAATGGCAGGACACCACCGTGTTCGCCCTGGCCCGCGACAGTGCGATTGGCGAACGCATCGTGCTGAACCTGCCCGACGCCAGCGTGCTGACCCTGGGACCGGCCAGCCGCATCGCCACGCGCTACACGCGCCGCCAGCGCGCCGTGGTGCTGGAGCAGGGAGAGGCCCTGTTCGACGTGGCCAGGGATGCAGGCCGCCCCTTCACCATCGCCGCCGGCCAGGCCCGCATCACCGTGCTGGGCACGCGCTTCACCGTCAACCGCCTGCCGGGCCTGGTGCGGGTGAGCGTGGAGCATGGAACGGTGCGTTTGGCGGTGAAAGGTGGTGACGGAGAACCGTCCTTGCTGCTGCAGGCGGGCGAAGTGGGGGAACTGCCGGACGAAAGCGCCGGTGCCGCCCCCGGTGCCGCACCCGGAGCCGATGGCGCCCACGCCAGCCCCCTCCCCCGCCGCGTGCAGCGCGATGCGCGCGACAGCTTCTCGTCCATCGAGCGCGGCCTCATCGTCTTCGACAGCGCCGGGCTGGGCGAGATCGCGGCCACGCTGTCGCGCTGGCGCCGCCAGCCCGTGCGTGCGGCCGTCGCCGACGGCACGGGCGGGCCGCGCATCACGGCCGCCGTGCAGCGCGCCGATGTGGAGAGCTTCCTGGACGCGCTGCCGCGCATCGCCGCCGTGCGCGTGCAGGAGCGCGACGGCGCCACCTGGCTGGCCCCGCGCAGCACGGCGCCGGAAAAAATCCGGAAAAACTGAAAAAAAGCGGCCAACGCACATCAGGGATCCGGCGGGCTGCCCCGTCATACAGGCGAGCACAACCGATTTCCAGGAGAACGTTCCCGCCATGCCCGCCCGCCCTCTTTCCTCCCGCCCGGCACGCGCCTGCCTGTCCCTGCTCGCCTGCGCGGCGGCACTGGCCTGCACGCCAGCCCTGGCCGCTCCTGCCGACATCGACCTGCTGGCCCAGCCGCTGTCCGACGCCATCAAGGCCCTGGCGCGCGCCACCGGCACCAGCATCGCGGCCGACAGCTCCCTGCTGGCAGGCAAGACCGCGCCCGCCGTCCAGGGCCGCCTGGAGCCGGCCGAGGCACTGCAGCGCCTGCTGGCCGGCAGCGGCCTGCAAGCCTCTGCCCAGCCCCAGGGCGGCTGGCTGCTGCGCCCCGCCCCGGCGCGCCCGCAGACCGCGCTGGACGAAGTGCGGGTGACAGCCACGGCCCTGCGCGACGGCCGCACGGAAGGCACGGGCAGCTACCGGGCGCCCTATGCCAGCACGGCCACCAAGATCGAGCTGACGGCCCGGGAGACGCCGCAGTCCGTGTCCGTGATCTCGCGCGCACGGCTCGATGACCAGAACTTCGTGGAGCTCACCGAAGCCGCCAAGGTGGTGCCCGGCATCGTCGTGCGCCGGCAAAGCAGCACGGGCGGGCGCAGCGACATCCTCTCGCG
>DATKFT010001023.1:0-5772 GCA_035544335.1 Pseudorhodoferax sp. | reverse complement strand
CGCCGCGCTCGGCCCGCGCCGCCTCGCGCTGGCCTGCGGCCAGGGCTGCCGCCGCGGAGGGTGCCGCGGCTGGCGCGGAAGACGCAGAAGAGGCCATGGCCGCCTCGGGCGCGGCCGCATCGCGCGCGGCCAGGTGCTGGCGCAGCTGCTCGAACACGCTGGCCAGCTGGGGCGAGGTCCGCGGATCGGCCGCGGCTGCGCCGTGGGGGTTCGGCGCCGCTTGCGCGCCCGTGCGGGCGTTGGCGGCGGCCGGCACCGGCTCTGCCGGCGCCGGCACGGCCAGCGCTGCCGCACCGTCCAGGCGCGCCGCTGCCGAGCCTGCAGCCGCGGACGGCTTGTCCGGCGCCATGGGCGGCACGCCCAGCACCAGCGCCGCCGCCGCTGCAGCAGCCGGATCGACCAGGCCCGCGGCCGCGTCGGACGGCTCCTGCCTGCGCGCACCGCCGGCATCGGTGTCGCTGCCGTCGGCCAGCAGCCCCAGCACCTCGCCCGCCGGCAGCCCGATCCCGTCTTCCAGCGTCGCCATCAAGGCCAGGAAATCCCCGCCGGCGGCGGCCTGGGCCTGGGCCTTCGCGAATGCGCTCTGGCGCTGGGGTGCGCCGGGCCCGGGTTGGTGGGCCACTTGCCCGCGTTCAATGTCCATGTTCTTCCTCTTCGGCCCGCATGCGGACCGTCATGGCATGCCGGATGGCCGCCATCTCGTCCATCTGCCGCTGGTCGCGGCGGTTCTGCACGACCGCCATCGCCTCCTGCTTGCGGTGCACGGCCTGGCGCAGCGTCGCCACGCGCAGTTCGGCCTGCAGCAGCAGCTCGCGCGCGGCGTCTTCGCGGCGCAGGTGGTCGGCCACCACGCGCCGCTGCATGTCCATGGCCTCGTCCAGCCGCGCCATGAAGCGGTGGTGGTGCAGCATGAGTTCGGGCAGCGCGCTGATGCGGGCCTGCGCCTCCCAGCGTTGCTCGGTCTCCTGCGCATAGCCGCTCAGCTGCGCGAGCTGCTCCTGGGCCGCCAGGCGACGCTGCTGCGCCTGGCCCAGCGCCTGGCTGGCGGCATCACGCCGGCGTTCGGCCAGCTCGATGGCCAGGGCCAGGGTCTTGAGCAGTTGTTTGGACATGGGGCCCTCAACCGGCGTCGGGATCCAGCGCCATCGCCATCTGGCGCAGGCTTTGCTGCAGCGGCGACGGCGCGAACATGTCCTGCTGCAGGAACTCGGCCATGCCGGGCGCCAGCTGCACGGCCTGGTCGAGCTGCGGATCGGCACCGGGCGCGTAGGCGCCGATCTGCACGAGGTCGCGGCCCTTCTGGTAGCGCGAGTAGATGGCGCGGAAATGCCGCGCGAGCTCGAAGTGCTCGCGCGAGACCACGTTGTGCATCACGCGCGAGGCCGACTGCTCGATGTCGATCGCCGGGTAGTGGCCGGACTCGGCCAGTGCGCGCGACAGCACGATGTGGCCGTCCAGGATGGCACGCGCCGCGTCGGCGATCGGGTCCTGCTGGTCGTCGCCCTCGGACAGCACGGTGTAGAAGGCCGTGATCGAGCCATGGCCGTCCTTGCCGTTGCCGCTGCGCTCGACCAGTGCCGGCAGCTTGGCGAAGCACGAGGGCGGGTAGCCCTTGGTGGCCGGCGGCTCGCCGATGGCCAATGCGATCTCGCGCTGGGCCATGGCATAGCGCGTCAGCGAATCCATGAGCAGCAGCACGTGCAGGCCGCGGTCGCGGAAGTACTCGGCCACGGCCGTGGCGTAGGCCGCGCCCTGCATGCGCAGCAGCGGCGGTGCGTCCGACGGCGCGGCGACGACGACGGAGCGCGCGCGCCCGTCCTCGCCCAGGATGTCCTCCACGAACTCCTTGACCTCGCGGCCGCGTTCGCCGATCAGCCCGACCACGATCACGTCGGCCGCCGTGTAGCGCGCCATCATGCCCAGCAGCACGCTCTTGCCCACCCCCGAGCCGGCGAACAGGCCCAGGCGCTGGCCGCGGCCCACCGTCAGCATGGCGTTGATCGCGCGCACGCCGGTGTCCAGCACCTCGCGCACCGGATCGCGGTCCATCGCGTTGATGGGCTGGCGGTCCATGGCCAGGGCCTGCACGTCCTGCAGCGGGCCCTGGTGGTCCATGGGCAGGCCTTGGGCATCGACGACACGGCCCAGCAGGCCGTCGCCCAGCGGCAGGCGCAGCGCGCCTTCGACCGGTGGCGTGGTGGCGCCAGGCAGCTCACCCAGCCGCGGCACGGGCACATAGGGCGGCGCCGGCGTCACGCTGGCACCGCAGGACAGGCCATGCACGTCGCCGGCCGGCATCAGAAAGGCGCGCTCGCCCGCGAAGCCCACGACCTCGGCCAGCACCGGGCTCTGGCCCGGCATCTGGATGTGGACCTGCGCACCGACCGGCACGCGCACGCCCGTGGCCTCCAGCACCAGGCCGGCGAGCCGCGTCAAGGTGCCGCGCACCTCCAGCGGGCGGCCGGTGCGCACGCGCGCCAGCGCGCTGGCCATGAGGCCGTCCCAGGCCACCGTGTCGGCGGCCTCAGCCATCGCGTTGCTCCGGCTGCCAGGGCGTGTCCATGCCGAGCGGGGCCAGTGCACGGCGCCAGCGCGATGGCAGCTGGCCGTCGACCACGGTGCCGCCCGCCTCGACCAGGCAGCCGCCGCGCGCGATCTCGGGATCGGCCACCCAGGCAATCGGCAGGTCGGCGTACTGCGCGCGCAATGCGGCGCCCACGACCTCCAGGTCCTCTGGATGCAGGCGCACCGTGGCGGGCTTGTGGTCGGCGCCCAGCAGCGCCAGCGCCTCGCGCACCACGGGCAGCACGGCGTCGGTCTGCGTGGCCAGTTCGTGGCGCACGATCTGGCGCGCCAGTTCGGTCGCCAGGTCCAGCACCTGGCGCGCCAGTTGCTGCTCGCTGGCAGCCAGGCGTTGCTGCAGGGCCTGGACAGCTTCGGCCAGGTGGGCGGCATGCTCGCGCCCCTGGCCAGTGACATAGGCGTCGAGCTGCTCATGGCCCACACGGGCCGCGTCCGCATGGCCGCTCGCGTAGCCGGCGGCATGGCCCGCGTCGTAGGCCCGCTGCAGCCGCGCCTCCTCGGGCTCCGGCGCGGGCTGCGGTTCGGGTTCGGGCTCGGGCGGCACCATCTCCAGCTGCGGCTCCTCGCGCGCGGGCTCGCCCAGGCGTCCGAACTCCCAGGCCGCAACCGCACCGATCTCCTCACCCGGAATGAAGCGCGTGTACATGCGGTTGCGCGCCTGACTCACGTTCGGCATCCCGCGTGCAACGCACCACCGGCAGACAACGATGCCGCCGGCCACGGCGCAGGCCATGCCCGCAGACGCGGCGCAGCGGGCTTGGCCCGGCCGCCCGCGGCGCTCCCCTTGCAGGGGATGGGCCGCTCCCGGGCAGCGGGGCCGGCCAAATGGGGGGTGTTCATATCAACGCGTCGTCGCCGCCGCCACCCAGCACGATCTGCCCCTCGTCGGCCAGGCGGCGCACGGTCTTCAGGATTTCCTTCTGCTGGGCCTCGACCTCGGACAGGCGCATCGGCCCACGCGATTCGAGGTCCTCGCGCAGCGCCTCGGCCGCGCGGCTGGACATGTTGGCCAGGATCTTCTCCTTGAGCTCGGGCGAGGCCCCCTTGAGCGCAGCGATCAGCGCGTCCGACTGCACCTCCTTGAGCATGAGCTGCATGGACTTGTTGTCCAGGTTCACGAGGTCGTCGAACACGAACATCTTGTCCATGATCTTCTGCGCCAGATCGGGGTCGTGGCCGCGAATGGACTCGATCACCGTGCTCTCCACGTTGGTGCCCAGGAAGTTGATGATCTCCGCCGCCGCTTTGACGCCGCCCAGCGAAGACTTGCGGATCTTGTCGCCGCCGGCCAGCACCTTGAACAGCACCTCGTTGAGGTCCTTGAGCGCCGTGGGCTGGATGCCTTCGAGCGTGGCCACGCGCAGCAGCACCTCGTTGCGCTGGCGTTCGGTCAGGTGCTTGAGCACACCGGCCGCCTGCTCGTGGTCCAGGTGCACCATGATCGCCGCCACAATCTGCGGGTGCTCGTTGCGCAGCAGCTCGGCCACCGACAGCGGGTCCATCCACTTCAGGCTCTCGATGCCAGAGATGTCGCCGCCCTGCAGGATGCGGTCGATCAAGAGCGAGGCCTTGTCGTCGCCGAGCGCGCGGCGCAGCACGTTCTTCACGTAGTCGCCGGTGTCGGACACCAACAGGCTCTGGCGGCTGGCGGTCTCCGTGAACTTGCTGATCACCGCCTCCACGCGCTCGCGCGGCACGGCGCGCGTGCGTGCGATGGTCTCACCCAGGCGTTGCACCTCCTTGGGCGAGAGGTGCTTGAACACCTCGGCCGCCTCTTCCTCGCCCAGCGACATCAAAAAGATGGCGGCGTCGGTCAGACCTTCTTCATCCATGCTCGTGCGCTCCTGTCAGGATCCACCGCTTTCGCCGTTGATCCAGTCCTTCACGATGTTGGCCACCGCGATGGGATTTTCCAGCGCCAGCTTGCGCGCCGCCTCCAGCCGCAGCTGGTGGTCCGTGGGCTGCAGGTCCACGGCGCCGCCGCCCGGCCCTTCCAGCGCCGGGCGCTGGGTGTCGTCGGCCACCATGGCGTCGAGCTGACCCGCGGCCCCGCCGGGACCATCGCCGCCCCCCGTGCCGTCACCCAGGGCCTGAGGCTCCGGCTTGGGCGCCTGCATGGCCTTCATGCCCGGCCGGATCAGGCCGAACAGCACGATCAGCGCCAGCAACAGCGTGCCGATCGGCCAGGCCAGGCTGCGCGCATTCTCCACGGTGGCCAGCTGGCGCCAGACCGGCGTGTCGTCGACCGGATCGACGCTCTTCACGAATGCGGCGTTCATGATGTTGACCGAGTCGCCGCGCTCCTGGCTGTAACCGATGGTCTCGCGCACCAGCGCGGTCATCTGCGCGACCTGCTCGGCCGACAGCGCGCGCGTCGTCGGATTGCCCTTCTCGTCGGTGGCGGCCTGGTGGTTCACGACCACGGCGGCGGACAGGCGCTTGATGCTGCCGGCCCCGCCGCGCACCACGCGCACGGTCTTGTCGACCTCGTAGTTGGTGATGGACTCGCGCTTGGTGTTGCTGGGGCCGGCCTGTGCGCCGCCCGAGGCCTGCAGCGGCTGGGGCTGGCCGTTGATCGGCGCGGCAGCCGGCTGCGGCGGCTGGTTGGACACCGCGCCCGGCACGCCGGACGGCTGGCCGGCCTGCGGACCCGCCGTGGTCTCCACCACCTGCTGGCTGCGCACCGCGCTCGCGTCGGCCGCCAGGTTGGGCCGGTGCTGCTCGGAGGTCTGCTCGGTGTGACGGAAATCGACCTCGGCCGTGACCTGCGCCTTCACGTTGTTGCGCCCGACCACGGGCTCCAGGATGTCCATGATGCGGCGCGTGTACTGCTGCTCGATCAGCGAGACATATTGCAGCTGCTGCGCATCCACGCCGCTGCCCGCATCGGGCACGCCCGACAGCAGCTTGCCCGAGTCGTCCAGCACGCTGACGGCCGTGGGACTCATCTCCGGCACGCTGGAGGCCACGAGGTGCACGATGCCGGCCAGCTGCGCGCGGTCCAGCGTGCGGCCCGGGTGCAGGCTGACCAGCACCGAGGCCGACGGCTTTTGCTGCTCGCGGAAGAAGCCATTCTGGTTCGGCAGGGCCAGGTGCACGCGCGCGCTCTCGACCGAGGCCAGCGACTGGATCGAGCGCGTGAGCTCGCCCTCCAGGCCGCGCTGGAAGGTCAGCCGCTCCTGGAACTGC
>DATKFT010001022.1:0-7551 GCA_035544335.1 Pseudorhodoferax sp. | reverse complement strand
CATTCCGCTGGTGGCGCGCGGCATCACGCTGATCTCGGGGCTGCAGCTGTGGACGCAGCCGATCTGGATCGTGCTGTTCGTCTGCCCCTTCGTCGCGGTGCTGGTGCAGAAGCCCGAGCTCTATGCCGACTTCACCGGCCTCGTGGGCCGGGTCTCCAACAGCAGCGGCTTCGATCCGCTGATGTTCGGCGCCGCCGCCACGGTGGCCTTCTCGCTGGTGGTGCAGATCGGCGAGCAGGTCGACTACCTGCGCTTCCTGCCCGAGAAGACGGCCGCCAATCGCGCGCGCTGGTGGACCGCGGTGCTGGTGGCCGGGCCGGGCTGGATCGTGCCGGGCATGCTCAAGATGCTGGGCGGCGTGCTGCTGGCCTACCTGGTGCTGCAGGTCCAGTTGCCGCTGGACAAGGCGCTGGACCCCACGCAGATGTATTTGGCGGCCTTCGGCCTGCTGTTCTCCGACCCGGCCTGGGCCGTTGCGATCACCGTGGTCTTCGTCGTCGTGTCGCAGATCAAGATCAACGTGACCAACGCCTATGCCGGCTCGCTGGCCTGGTCGAACTTCTTCGCGCGGCTCACGCACAGCCACCCGGGCCGCGTGGCCTGGCTGGTGTTCAACGTGCTGATCGCCATCCTGCTGCTCACGCTCGGCGTGTTCCGCGCGCTGGAGGAAGTGCTGGGCCTGTACGCCAACATCGCGATCGCCTGGGTCGGTGCGCTGGTGGCCGACCTCGTCATCAACAAGCCGCTGGGCCTGTCGCCCCGGGGCATCGAGTTCCAGCGCGGCCACCTCTACGACATCAACCCGGTCGGCGTGGGCGCCACACTGCTGGCCAGCACGATCGGCGTGGCCAGCTACGCCGGCGTTCTGGGCCCGGGCGCACGCGCGTTCTCGCCGCTGCTGGCGCTGGGCACGGCGCTCGTGGCCGCGCCGCTGCTGGCCTGGGCCACGCGCGGGCGCTGGTACATCGCACGGCCGCGCACGCCGCTGTGGCAGCCCGGCGAGAGCGTGCGCTGCTCGGTCTGCGAGAACCGCTTCGAATCCGAGGACATGGCCTTCTGCCCGGCCTACGGCGCGGCGATCTGCTCGCTGTGCTGCACGCTGGAGTCGCGCTGCCACGACCGCTGCAAGACCCGCTCCAGCGCGTCCGAGCAGACGCAGGACCTGCTGCGCAAGCTGCTGCCCGGCGCGGTGGCGCAACGCGTGAACTTCCGCCTGACGCACTACCTCGTGGTGCTGGTCTCGCTGGTGCTGCTGCTGTCCACCGTGATGGGGCTGGTCTACTACCAGGACGTGGTGGCCGCGGGCCTGGACGCGCAGGCCCGCACGGCCATGCATGCGGGCTTCCAGAAGGTCTATACGCTGGCGCTGCTGCTGCTGGCCGTGGGCGCCTGGTGGATCGTGCTGGGCGTGGAGAGCCGCGAGGTCGCGCAGGACGAGTCCAACCACCAGAACCAGCTGCTGCTGGCCGAGATCGAGGCGCACAAGCGCACCGATGCCGCGCTGCAAAAGGCCAAGGAGGTGGCCGAGGCCGCCAACCTGGCCAAGACCCGCTTCGTGACCGGCATGAGCCATGAGTTCCGCACGCCGCTCAACAGCATCCTGGGCTACGCGCAGGTGCTGCTGCGCAGCGCCGACAGCGAGGCCGTGCGCGCGCCCGTGGCCACCATCCAGCGCAGCGGCCAGCACCTGTCCAGCCTCATCGACGGCATGCTCGACCTGGCGCGCATCGAGGCCGGCCGCATGCGCATCGAGACCGCGGCCATCTCGCTGCGCGACTTCCTCGACGACCTGGTGCGCATGGTGGAGCCGCAGGCGCAGGCCAAGGGCCTGGCGTTCGCGCTGGAGTTTCCGGGCAAGCGCCTGCCGGCCTATGTGCAGGCCGACGCGAAGCGGCTGCGGCAGATCCTGCTCAACCTGCTCAGCAACGCGATCAAGTTCACGGCCACCGGGCGCGTGGTGCTGCGCGTGTCGCACCGCATGGAGGTGGCGCGCTTCGAGGTCGACGACACCGGCCTGGGCATTGCAGCGCACGACCTGGAACGCATCTTCCTGCCGTTCGAGCGCAGCGGCTCGGGCCGCATCGCGCACGAGCCCGGCACCGGCCTGGGCCTGGCCATCACGCGGCTGCTGACCGACCTCATGGGCGGCGAACTCTCGGTCGTCAGCCAGGTCGGGCGCGGCAGCTGCTTCAAGCTCAGGCTGTACATGCGCGAACTGACCGCGATCGACCCGCACCAGGTGGAGAACCACCGGCGCGTGATCGGCTACCAGGGCGAACGGCGCCGGCTGCTGCTCGTGGACGACCAGCCCGAGCAGCGCCAGCTGCTGGCCGCGATCCTGATCCCGCTGGGCTTTGCAACCCAGGAGGCCGCCAGCGGCCCCGAGTGCCTGCAGGCGGTGGCGGCGCAGCCGCCCGACATGGTGCTGCTGGACGTGAACATCGGCGAGATGGACGGCCTGGCCACCTGCCGCGCGCTGCGGCTGGCCGGCCATGCGGCGCTGCCCGTGGTGATGGTCTCGGCCAACGTGTTCCATGCGCCGGAGCAGCTCGACGGCAGCGGCTGCAACGGCTTCGTGACCAAGCCCGTGGCCGAGTCCGAGCTGCTGGGCCAGCTCGAGCGCCATCTGCAGCTGCAGTGGGTGTACGAGGAGCCCGCGGCGCCGCCGCGCGCGACCGCGCCGCCGCTGGCCCACACCCTGTCCAACGAGGCCACGGCCGAACTGATCTGGCTGGCGCGCATCGGCGACCTGGGTTCGCTCAAGCGCGGCATCGCGCGCATCGCCGCAGCCGATGCGGCCACCGAGCACGAATGCGACTACCTGCGCCAGCTGGTCGGGCGGGTCGATCTGGAGAGTCTTCTGAGATGGTTGCAACGGGAATGACGGCAGCGCACAAACTGGTCGTGCAGGTGGTGGACGATGCACCGGACGCCTTGGGTTTCCTCGTGGACGCGCTGGAGGCGGCCGGCTACGGCGTGCTCGTGGCGCGCAGCGGCGAGGCCGCACTGCAGAGCCTGGAGTGGGTGATCCCCGACGCGATCCTGCTGGACGCGCTGATGCCGGGCCTGGACGGCTTCGAGACCTGCCGCCGCATCCGGGCCCTGCCCGAGCGCAGCCATGTGCCCGTGATCTTCATGACCGCGCTGTCCGAGACCGCCCACATCGTCGCGGGGTTCGAGGCCGGCGGCGTGGACTACGTGGTCAAGCCGGTCAAGATCGACGAGGTGCTCGCCCGGCTCGCGACCCATGTGCGCAACGCGCGAGTCGCGCGGCTGGCCCGCGAGGCGGTGGACCTGGGGGGCCTGGGCGTGATGCTGCTGGACCACCAGGACCGGCTGGCCTGGCGCTCGCCGCGCGCGGCCGAGTGGCTGCGCCGCTTCAGCGACAAACCCGCCGAGCAGTGGCCGGCCTGGCTCGCGCCCTTGCTCGCGCCGCTGCGCGCGGCCGGTGGCGGCTCGGTGCTGCTGGCCTGCACGGGCGGCGAGGAACTGCGGCTGCAGTGGATAGGCGCGGCCGGCATGGGCGAATCCATGGCGCTGCTGCAGGTGCGGCCGCAGGCGGCTTCGCGGCTGCGCGATGCCGAGCTCACGCCGCGCGAGATCGAAGTGCTGTCCTGGCTGGCCAAGGGCAAGACCAACCGCGACATCGGCGAGATCCTGGGCCTGTCGCCGCGCACCGTGAACAAGCACCTGGAGCATGCCTACGCCAAGCTGGGCGTGGAAACGCGGGCCTCGGCCGCCGCCTTGATGACACGCGAGGGTGCGGCGGCCGAGGACTGAAACCGGGCATTCACCGCGCCGCGCGCGCCGGTGCGAAGATCGCGGCCATGGATGCCCTGACCGCCCTGCAGTCCCATCCCTGGGCCTATCCCGCGCTGGAGATGGTGCACATCGTCGGCATCGCGCTGCTGCTGGGCAACCTGGTCGCGCTGGAGGTCCGCGTGTGGGGCGGCGTGGCCGCGCTGCCCGTCGCGCCGCTGGCGCGGCTGTCGCTCACGCTGGCGCTGGCCGGCTTTGCGCTGGCCGCCGCCAGCGGCCTGCTGCTGTTCGCCACGCAGTCCGGCGAATTGCTGGCCAACCGCAGCTTCCTGCTCAAGATGGGGCTGCTGGTGCTGGCCGGCTGCAACGCGGCCTGGTTCCATGGCCGTGGCGCACTGGTCCGCATGGACGGTCTGGCCCGGCTGCAGATGCTGGCCTCCACGCTGCTCTGGCTGGCCGTGATCGGTTGCGGCCGCTGGATCGCCTACGCCTGATCCCTACCACCACGCAAGGAGTGCCGCCATGACCCTGCCCCTGACCCGTCGCCGGCTGATCGCGCTGGCCGCCCTGGCCGCGCCGCTGCTGCCGCAACGCGCGCATGCGCACCACGGCTGGAGCAGCTTCGACCAGGACCGGCCCCTCTACCTGGAGGGCAAGGTGGTGGAGAGCCGCTGGCGCAACCCGCACGCCGAGCTCGTGGTCGAGCGGCCCGCCACGCTGGCGCTGCCGGCCGACCTGCGCGAGCGCGCCCTGCCCACGCAGAGCGCGGGCCTCGACGGCGCGGCCCTCTTGGCGCGCACCGTGCTCCCCAGCCGCCAGGACCGCCGCTGGGAACTCGAGCTGGCCCCGCTCACGCGCATGCGGGCCTGGCAGGTGGCCGAAATCCGGGTCGGCGAACCCGTCGCCGCCGTGGGATTCACGTTCAAGGACGAACAGGGCGCCGCGGTGCTGCGCGTGGAGTATCTGTTCGCTGCCGGCAAGGTCTACGGCCTGCGCTCCAGCCCCACCTGACACGCGAACGCGCGCAAAAAATTGAATACATGAACAATTTCACGAAACAATCCATACAATTCAGTCCAATCCCATCCAATCACGCACTCCATGCCCCCCGCCCCCCCGCATCCCGTCCAACCGGGCGGGGCCGTGCGCAGGGGGCGGTCCCGGCGCAGTGACGCGGCCGAGGCGCCGCCCCCACCCCGGCTGCGCAGGGAGGGGTCTTGAGCGCGCTGGCCTCCCGCGTGCCCGCAGCGACCGCGCCGGCCAGCGCGCGCCGTCAGCTGCTGCGGACCGCCTGGCGGCGCTGCAGCTGGGGCGGCGCCGGCGTGGCCACCGCGCTGCTGCTGGCCTGGTGGCAGCCTGCCCCGCTGCAGCGGCTGGATCTGCTGGCCTACGACCTGCTGCTGCCCTCGCGCAACGCGTCCGACCGCCCGCCTCTGGTGGTCTCGATCGACGACGACAGCCTGGCCCGGCTGGGCAGCTGGCCCTGGCCACGCAGCCTGCATGCCCGCATGCTCGACGCGCTGCGCGAGGCCGGCGCCGACGCGGTCGGGCTGGACCTGCGCTTCACCGTGCCCGACCCCAACGGCGACCGGGTCCTGGCCCAGGCCATGGACCGCCAGGGCAAGGTGGTGCTGGCCGTGGCGCCCCCGCGCGCGGCCGAGGGGCACATCGCGGCCGGCGCGCCGCCACCGTCCAGCCTGCCCCCGCACCGCTGGCTCGGCCATGTGGAGGTGCCGCTCGACCTGGACGGGCAGGCGCGCCGCCAGTTCCTGCACGCCGGGCCACAACAGCCCGGCATGCCGGCATTGGCGCTGGCCATCCACCAGCGTGCGCCGGGCACCGCGGCCAGCCCGCCCCCCGACGACGACGCCGGACCGGCCGCGCCTGACCCGCAGCGCTGGCAGCGCCGCGACGAGGTCCTGCTGCCACGCGTGGCGGGCCTGCCCACGGTCTCGTTCGCCGCGGCGCTGGCCGATCCCGCACTGCTGCAGCAGGCCCGCGGCCGCGCGGTGTTCGTCGGCGCCACGGCCAGCGCGCTGGACAGCGGCCTGAACACACCGCTGGCCGCCACGCCCCAACGCCCCTTGCCCGCCGTGCTGTTCCACGCCCAGGTCTTCGACGCACTGCAGTCCAACGCGCTCGTGCGCCGCGTCGCCGCGCCGCTGGCGCTGGCCGCCCACTGCGCGCTGCTGCTGCTCTGCGCGCTGGCGCTGCGGCGCCTGCGGCCCGAACGCCGGCCGGCGGCCGCGCGTGCCTTCCTGGGCCTTGTGCTGCTGGGCCTGCCGCTCCTGGCCAGCGCGGCCCTGCTGCACCAGCAACTGTGGCTGGCGCCGGCCCAGCCCATGGCTGCGCTGGCCGTCGCGCTCGTGCTGCGCGAGGCGGCGGCAGCGCGCGCCGGCGACCGCGGCCTGCGGCGCTCGCGCGAGCACGCGCAGGCCGCGCTGCAGGCCATCAGCGAGGCCGTGCTCACGGTCGACATCGCGCACCACAAGGTGCGCTTCGCCAACTCCACGGCGCTGGCCCAGGCCGCGCCCCGGCCGCTGCAGGGCGAGCCGCTGTTCACGAGCTATCCGCTGGAGGCGGACAGCCGGCTGGCGCTGCGGCGCGCGATCGCGCACTGCGCCGAACACGGCGGCACCGTGCAGGTGCACGACCTGCTGCGCCTGCGCACGCCGCAGGGGCTGCGCAGCCTGCGTGCAGCGGCCAGCGCACTGTACGGGCCCCACGGCGTCGTCGATGCCGCCGTGCTGGTGTTCACCGACATGACCGAGTCGCTGGAGGCGGCGCGCGCGCGCGAGTACGCCGCCACGCACGACGCGCTCACCGGCCTGCCCAACCGCGTGCTGCTGCACCAGCGGCTGCACCGGATGCTGGCGCGCGTGCAGCGCCAGCCCTGCGTCGCCGCCATCCTGTTCATCGACCTGGACCGCTTCAAGAACATCAACGACGCGCTGGGCCACCGGGCCGGCGACGAGATGCTGTGCATCCTCGCGCAGCGCCTGCGGCAGCTGTGCCGCGACACGGACACGGTCGCACGCTGGGGCGGCGACGAGTTCGTGCTGATCCTGGAGGATGTGGGCGGCCCCGAGGGCGCGGCCCGCGCCACGGCCCAGGTCGTCGAGGCCTTGTCGCGCGATGTCACGCTGGGCGCAGGGCTCAACCGGCGCCCCCTGCCGAGTTCGGCCAGCGTGGGCGTGGTGCTCGTGCCGCGCGACGGCATGCAGGTCGAGGGCCTGCTGTCCAAGGCCGACATGGCCTTGTACCGCGCCAAGGCCCATCCCCACCCCAGCTTCCACATCTGGGCCAGCGACCCGCATGCGCAGCGGCCCGACCGTCTCGCGCTGGAGGTCGACCTGCGCCGCGCGCTGCACGAGGACCGCCTGCAGCTGCAGTACCAGCCGCAGTTCGCGCTCGACACGGGCCGCCTGATCGGCATGGAGGCGCTGATGCGCTGGCAGCGCACGCCCGGCCAGGTCGTGCAGCCCAGCGACTTCATCCAGCTCGCCGAGGAATCCGGCCTCATCGTCGACATGGGCGCCTGGGCCGTGCAGCAGGCCGCACGCCAGCTCGCACTGTGGCATGCCGCCGGGCTGCAGCCCGTGCCCGTGGCCGTCAACGTGTCGGCCCGCCAGTGCGTCAACGGCGACATCGTGCAGGTGGTGCGCCGCGCACTGCACGAAGCCGCCATCCCGCCCGCGCTGCTGCGCCTGGAGATCACCGAAACCGCGGCCATGGGCGAAGGCGAGCACATCCTGGAGCTGCTGCGCGACATCCACGCCCTGGGCGTGCGGC
>DATKFT010001021.1:0-1605 GCA_035544335.1 Pseudorhodoferax sp. | reverse complement strand
CATGCGGCGCGGCGGATCGCTGAGACCGTGAGCGATTCCGGTTCACTGCAGGCCCTGGTTGACGGGCTGCGCCGCCTGCCGGGCGTGGGCGCCAAGTCGGCCTCGCGCATGGCCTTCCATCTGTTGCAGCACGACCGTGCCGGTGCACAGGCGCTGGCGCGTGCGCTGACGCAGGCCGTCGAGCAGGTACGGCACTGCAGCCTGTGCCACACCTTCACCGAAGACGAGATCTGCCGCACCTGCGCCGATCCGCGCCGCGATGCCAGCAAGCTGTGCGTCGTGGAGACGCCGGCCGACCAGTCCGCGGTCGAGCGCACCGCGGCTTTCAGGGGGCGCTACTTCGTGCTGATGGGGCGGCTCAGTCCGCTCGACGGCATCGGGCCCCGGGACATCGGCATGCACGAGCTCATAGCGCGTGCCTGCGACGGCGTGGTGCAGGAGGTGATCCTCGCCACCAACTTCACGGCAGAGGGCGAGGCCACCGCCCACGCCATCGGCGCGGCACTGAAAGCGCGCGGCCTGGCGGTCACCCGGCTCGCGCGTGGCGTGCCGGCGGGCAGCGAACTCGAGTACGTGGATCTGTCCACGATCGCGCACGCACTGGTGGACAGGCGCTGAGGACGCGCACGGGTTTCGAGAAGCGCCATCCGCAGGATCGCTTACGTGCTTTCCCCAAACGGGATGTTCCGGATGCCCGTGCGCCACCGGCGAACTATGCTGGTTCTGCCCTGTGTCCGGATCCAGAACCATGCAGACGCCCGCGCTCCGACGACGCTGCATCTTGGCAGCAGGCCTTGCCGGCGCTGCGGGCCTGGGCGTACCGGCGCTGCGCGCGCATGACAAGCCCGAACTCGCGCGTCTGGTCCTGGCCGTGGGCGGCAAGGCCACGTTCTACTACCTGCCGCTGACGATCGCCGAGCAGCTCGGCTACTTCAAGGCCGAGGGCCTGGACGTGGCGGTCGAGGACCACGCAGGCGGTGGGTTGGCCGTGCAGTCCGTGGTCAGTGGCGCCGCCCAGGTGGGCGCGGGCGCCTTCGAGCACATGGTGGTGTTGCAAAGCCGCCACCTGGCCTACCAGGCCTTCGTGCTGCAGGGGCGGGCCCCGCAGATCGCGATGGGCGTGTCCACCCGGACGATGGCGCAGTACCGCAACCTGGCTTCGCTGCGCGGGCGCAGCATCGGTGTGTCGGCACCCGGTTCGTCGACGCACATGGTGGCGCAGCTGATGCTGGCGCGCAGCGGCTTGCAGCCGCACGAGGCGCGCTACGTGGGTGTGGGTACCGGCACCGAGGCGCTGGCTGCGCTGCGCACGGGCACGCTGGACGCCATGAGCAACACCGAGCCGGTCATGACCATGCTGGAGCAGCAGGGCGATGTGCGCATCGTGGTCGACACGCGCACGCTCAAGGGCTCGCACGAGCTGTTCGGCGGCAACATGCCGGGCGCCTGCCTGTACGCCTCCTCGGCCTTCATTGCCAACCATCCGCGCACCTGCCAGGCGCTGGCCCATGCCATCGTGCGCGCGCTCAAGTGGCTGCAGACCGCGGGGCCCGGCGACATCGTGCGCACCGTGCCCGAGAACTACCTGCTGGGCGACCGCGCGCT
>DATKFT010001020.1:0-8577 GCA_035544335.1 Pseudorhodoferax sp. | reverse complement strand
GGGGTTGGCGCTGGTCTTGAAGCCGTCGTTGCGCAGCACCAGCATGCCGGGCATGTACTGGCCGGTCAGCGTGATCAGGAACAGCGGCAGGGCCACGCTCAGCAAGGCGTTGAGCGAGAACTGGGGCGCCGTGAAGACCGGCGCGGCCAGCGCCAGGTGCAGGCCCGACAGGTCGACCCGGTTCTGCAGCAGCAGGAAGGCCAGGCCCAGCACGAGCACGCCGACCACCGCGTAGCGGGCCGAGAGCCGCTTGAACACCAGATAGCCCGCCACCAGCAGCCCGGCCAGCAGCGGGTCGACGCGCATGCCGCCGAAGGCCGCCATGCCGAACGGCAGCAGGATGCCGGCCAGCAGCCCGGCCGCCACGCCGGGCGGAATCCAGCGGATCACGCGCTCGAACCAGCCCGACAGCCCGAGCAGCACGAAGGCCGCGGCCGAGACCAGATAGGCGCCCACGGCCTCGGCGTAGGGCGTGCTGGCCAGCGCCGTGACCAGGAAGGCCGCGGCCGGCGTGGACCAGGCCGTGATGATGGGTTCGCGGAAGCGCCAGCTCAGCCAGATGCCGCTCACGCCCACGCCGATGGAGATCGCCCACACCCACGAGGCCGTCCGTTCCGGGCCCAGGCCTGCGGCCTGGGCGGCCTGGAACACGAGGATGAAGGTGCCGCCGTAGTTGACGATGACCGAGATCAGTCCGGCCACCACGGGCGGGGCGAGATCGTTCCAGCGCAGGGGCGAAGGGGGAGGATGGGATGGCATGGGCTGGCGGTGACTCCGGGGGCTGGGGAGATGGGGAGATGGGGAGATGGGGAGATGGGGACGGGATTCGAAAGCCTGTTTGTAGTGCCAGAATGGCTGGGTATAGCCAGCCACTTTCACGCATAGGTGCAGACCAATTGTTCAAACACGCCGCACTCGAATCGGTCAAGGCCTGGCTGGGCGACCCCGCGCACGGGGCCTTGCCGCTGCATGCGCGCGTGCAGCGCGCCATCCGCCAGCTGATCCTCGATGGCCTGCTGGACGTGGGCCGGCCCTTGCCCGCCTCGCGCGCGCTGGCGCAGTCGCTGGGGGTGTCGCGCGACACGGTCGAGTCGGCCTACGGCCAGTTGCATGCGGAGGGGTTCATCGAACGGCGCGTGGGCAGCGGCAGCTTCGTGTCCGAGCGCGCCCAGCGCCTGCCCGCGCGCGCCAGGGCCCAGCGGGCGCGGGGCGGGCCCGCGGCCACGCCGCGCCTGAGCCGGCGCGGCGGTGCCATGCTCGCGGGCGGTGGCGTGCGCGATTTCCTGGCGCCGCGGCCGTTCGCGCCCGGTGTGCCGGAGACGCGCAGCTTTCCGCTGCAGACCTGGGAGCGCCTGGAACGCCAGGTGCTCAAGGCGCATGGCACCCAGGTGCTGCTGCACAGACCGCCGCAGGGCATGGAGGCCTTGCGCCGCGCGATCGCCGACCATGTCAACCTCGAACGCGGCGCGCGCGCCACGCCCGAGCAGGTGCTGGTGCTGACCAGCTCCCAGCAGGCCCTGACGATGTGCGCCACGGTGCTGCTCGATGCGGGCGAGCGGATCTTCACCGAGGATCCCGTCTACCACGGCGCGCGCAAGGCCTTCGATGCGGCCGGCCTGGTCTGCGTGCCGGTGCCGCTGGACGCCGATGGCCTGCGGGTCGACCGGCTGCTGGAGGAATCGAACCGGCCCGGCGGGTCGGCCAGGGCGGTGTTTCTGACGCCATCGCACCAGTTCCCCACCGGGGCCACGCTGGCGCTGGACCGGCGGCTGGCCATCATCGAATGGGCCCGGCAGCAGCAGAGCTGGATCATCGAAGACGACTACGACAGCGAGTTCCACTACGCCGGCAAGCCCACGGCCTGCGTGCAGGGGCTGGATCCGCATGGGCGCACGGTCTACATCGGCACCTTCACCAAGTCGCTGTTCCCGGGCCTGCGCATCGGCTACATGCTGCTGCCGCCGCCGCTGGTCGCGCCCATGACCGTGGCCCGCACGCTGCTGGACGGGCACAGTGCGCCGATCCCGCAACTCACGCTGGCCCGCTTCATCGAGGGCGGCCACTTCGGCGCCCATGTGCGCACCATGCGGGCGGTCTATGCCGAACGCCGCGACGCGCTGGCGCGGCTGGTGCGCGAGCATCTGGGCGATTGCCTGGCGCCGCGGGTGCCGGCCGGCGGCATGCAGATGTCCTGTGTGTTCACGCGCGAGCTGCCCGAGCGCGCTGCCGTGGCCGCTGCGCAGCGCGCCGGCATCGACCTGCTGGGCCTGACGGCGCTGCATGCAGCGGGTCCGCAGCAGGCCGGTTTCCTGATGGGCTTTGCCGCCCATGCGCCGCACGAGATGGAGGCGGCCGTGAGGACGCTGGCCGCTGTGCTGCGCGGCCTGGGGCGCTGAGCGGCACCTGCGCGGGGCCTTTTACAATCGCGGCCTCGCCACACCACCCAGAGGTACGCGTCCCATGCGCCATTGATGCCGCCGTCACCGTGACGGCCAGTCTCCACCCGCCCCCATCCGCAGGGGGAGTTCTTGGCATCTTTGGAATCAAGCATGACGAATCCCTGGCTCGCGCTGGAAGGCGTGTCCCATGTTCTGCCGGACGGCAGGACGCTCTTTTCCGATCTCCACGAGAGCTTCGACCAGCGCCGCACGGGCCTGGTCGGGCGCAACGGCGTGGGCAAATCCCTGCTGGCCCGCATGCTGGCGGGCCAGCTGGCGCCCACCAGCGGCCGCTGCCTGCGCTCTGGCACCGTGCACTACCTGGCCCAGCAGGTCTCGACCGCGGCGCAGGACACCGTCGCCAGCCTGGCAGGCATGCAGCGCCCCTTGGATGCGCTGGCGCGCATCGCCGCCGGCAGCAGCGACCCGGCGGACTTCGATGCCGTGGGCGAGCGCTGGGACCTGCCACAGCGCCTGGCCCAGGAACTGGCGCGCCATGGCCTGGGCCATCTGGAGGCCGGCACGCCCGCCAGCCGGCTCAGCGGCGGCGAGGCCATGCGCGTCGCGCTGGTCGGCGCCATGCAGTCGGATGCCGACTTCCTGATCCTGGACGAGCCCAGCAACCACCTCGACCGCGCCCAGCGGCTGGCGCTGATCGAACAGCTGCGCCACTGGCCGCGCGGGCTGCTCGTGGTCAGCCACGACCGGCAGCTGCTGCAGACCATGGAGCGCACCGTGGAGCTGTCGTCGCTGGGCCTGCGCAGCCATGGCGGCAACTACGCCTTCTACGCCGCCAGCCAGGCCCAGCAGCGGCAGAACGCGCTGCAGCAGCTGGAGCAGCGCAAGGCGGAGCGCCAGCGCGAGGAGCGGGCGCTGCGCGAACAGCGCGAGCGCCAGGCGCGCCGGCAGGCCCGCGGCCACCGGCAGGGCCAGGACGCCAACCAGGCGAAGATCCTGCTGGACCGCCAGAAGGAGCGCAGCGAAGGCACGGCCGGCAAGCTGCGCCAGCAGCAGGCCATGGTCCGGCAGCAGCTCGCCGAGCTGGTGCGCGCAGCGGCGCAGCAGGTGCAGCACGATGCCCCCATCCACCTGCACGCCGTGCCGGCCGCCCAGGCGCCGCAGCGGCGCGCCGTGGAGCTGGACGCGGTGGCGCTGCCGCATGTGCAGGGGCCCACGCGCCACATCGATCTGGTGCTGCACGGGCAGCAGCGCGTGGGCGTGGTCGGCCCCAACGCTTGCGGCAAGTCCACGCTGCTCCAGGTGCTGACCGGCCGGCTGGCGCCCCTGGCCGGCCGCTGCCGGACGCTGCCGGGCTGCGTCCATCTGGACCAGCACCTGGCGCAGCTGGACCCGGAGCGCACGGTGCTCGAACAGATGCGCGCGGCCGATGGCCGCAGCAGCGATGGCGATCTGCGCATGCGGCTGGCCCAGCTCGACCTGGGTGCGCACAGGATCGCGCGGCCCAGCGGCGCGCTGAGCGGCGGCGAGCGCCTGAAGGCCGCACTGGCCTGCCTGCTCTATGCCGATCCTCCCCCGCAGCTGCTGTTGCTCGACGAACCCAGCAACCACCTGGACCTGCCCTCGGCCCAGGCGCTGGAGGCCATGCTGCGCAGCTACCAGGGCGCGCTTGTCGTGGTGTCGCACGACGATGTGTTCATGGACCAGCTGGGTCTGACCGATCGCCTGGTGGCAAGCGCGCAGGGCTGGCGCCTGGAGCCGTGGTGATCCGCTGGCTTCGGCGCCGGGCCACCGCGCCATGAAAAAGCCCCGCGGGCGCGGGGCTTGGGGCTGCGGGTCAGGGGGATCAGGCGAACACGCCGGCCTTGTCCTGCATGCGGGCCGAGACCTCGCCCAGGTGGTGCAGGCTGTCGCCGAACTGCATCTCCATCTGCGTGAGCCGCTTGAAGTAGTGGCCCACGATGTACTCGTCGGTCACGCCGATGCCGCCGTGCAGCTGGACGGCCTGCTGGCCCACGAAGCGCATGGACTGGCCCAGCTGGACCTTGGCGCGGGCCAGCGCGCGGCGGCGCTCGTCGGCCGGTGCGTTGAGCTTGAGCGAGGCGTAGTAGCTCATGGAGCGCGCGAGCTCCAGCTGCATCTTCATGTCGGCGATGCGGTGGCGCAGGGCCTGGAAGCTGCCGATCAGCACGCCGAACTGCTTGCGCGTGTTGAGGTACTCGGCCGTGATCTCCAGGGTCTTGTCCATCACGCCCACGGCCTCCGCGCACTGGGCCGCGATGCCGATGTCCACGGCATGCTCGAGCGCCGCGAGGCCTTCGGCCGTGACCAGCGTGGCGGCCGCGTTCTGAAACGTGACCTCGGCCGCGCGCGAGCCGTCCTGCGTGCCGTAGCCGCGCGTAGACACGCCCTGGGCTTGGCGTTCGACCAGGAACAGCGCGATCTTGCCGCCGGCCTGGGCCGGCACGAGGAAGGCGTCGGCCTGGTCGCCGGCCGGCACGAGGCTCTTGGCGCCCGTCAGCGACCAGGCCGCGCCGTTCTGCTGCGCCTGTGTGGCGCAGACATCGAGCCGGTAGCGCGCGGCGCGTTCCTGGTGGGCCAGCACCACGAGGGCTTCGCCCGCGGCGATGCGGGGCAGCCAGGCCGATTGCAGCGCCGGGGGCGCGTAGGCACCCAGGATGCCGCTGGCGATCAAGGTCTGTGCGATGGGCTCGAGCACGATGCCGCGGCCCAGCTCTTCCATGGCCACCATGGCCTCGACCGGGCCCATGCCCATGCCGCCCTGGTCTTCGCCGACGTACAGCGCGGTGAGTCCCAGGCCGGCCAGTGCGCCGTAGGCCTCGCGCGAGAAGCCGCCGGCCTGCACGAGCGTGCGGCGGTGCTCGAAGCCGTAGTCCTTGTCCACCCACTTGCGCACGGCGTCACGCAGTTGTTCCTGCTCGTCGCTGAAGTTGAAATCCATGCTCGTTCTCCTCAACCCAGAACGGTCTGGGCCACGATGTTGCGCTGCACTTCGTTCGATCCGCCGTAGATCGTCGTCTTGCGCATGTTGAAGTAGGTGGACGCCAGCGGCGCGCAGTAGGCCGCGCCCACGTAGTCGCCCTGCCAGCCGGCCTCCATGGCTTCGCGGATGTAGGGCAGGCTGTAGGGGCCGGCGACCAGCATCATGAGTTCGGCGTAGCGCTGGCTGATCTCGCTGCCGCGGATCTTGAGCAGGCCGGCCACGTCCAGCGGGTTCTTGCCCGACTTCTCGGCGGACAGCACGCGCAGCACCATCATCTCCAGCGCCACGACCTCGACCTCGAGCTGGGCGATCTCGTCGCGGATGCGCAGGTCGTCGTAGACCCCCTCGTCCTTGGCGATGCGCTTCAAGCGCTCGAGCTCGCGCTTGGAGCGGTTCACGTCGGCGATGTTGGTGCGCTCGTGCGAGAGCAGGTGCTTGGCGTAGGTCCAGCCCTTGTTCTCCTCGCCGATCAGGTTCTCGGCCGGCACCTCGACGTTGTCGAAGAAGACCTCGTTGACCTCGTGCGCGCCGTCCAGCGTGATGATGGGGCGCACCGTGATGCCGGGGCTCTTCATGTCGATCAACAGGAAGCTGATGCCGGTCTGCGGCTTGCCCGAGGTGCCGGTGCGCACCAGGCAGAAGATCCAGTCGCCGAACTGGCCCAGCGTGGTCCAGGTCTTCTGGCCGTTGACGATGTAGCGGTCGCCCTGGCCATCCGTCACCCTTTCGGCACGGGTCTTCAGCGAGGCCAGGTCCGAGCCCGAGCCCGGCTCGCTGTAACCCTGGCTCCACCAGACGTCGCCGCTGGCGATGCCGGGCAGGAAGCGCTGGTGCTGCTCGGGCGTGCCGAAGGCCATGATGACGGGGGCCACCATGACCGGGCCGAACGGCAGGATGCGCGGCGCGCCGGCCAGCGCGCACTCTTCCTCGAACAGGTGCTTTTGAACCGCGTTCCAGCCGGGACCGCCGAATTCCTTGGGCCAGGCGTAGCCCAGCCAGCCCTTGCGGCCCAGGATCTTGTTCCAGCCCTGCATGTCCTCACGCGTCAGGTGCAGCGCGTTGTGTACCTTGTGTGCGACATCGGCCGGCAGGTTGGCGCGTACCCAGGCGCGCACCTCTTCCCGAAACTGTTGCTCTTCGGCTGTGAAAGCCAAATCCATGGTGATCTCCTGTGGTCGTCTGCGACCGTCTTGACAACGGACCTTGCCTTTCTAGCACGACCGTGCGCAAAGGACTGTCACCTGTGTCTGGGGATAATCCACCGCCTCAATGAAGAACCTCGTGATCCTGATCTCCGGTGGCGGCTCCAACATGGAGGCCATCGTGCGCACCGCGCAGCAGCGCGACTGGCCCGGCCGCCTGCAGGCCCGTGTGGCCGCCGTGCTGAGCAACCGCCCCGACTGCGCAGGCCTGGCCCGCGCGCGCGCGCTGGGCGTGCCGACCGCAGCCGTCGACCACCGTGCATTTGCCGGCGAGGCCGATCCGCGCGCCGCGTTCGACGCCGCGCTGGCCGACGCCATCGACGGGTATGCGCCCGACCTCGTGGTGCTGGCCGGGTTCATGCGCATCCTGACGCCGGGCTTCGTGCGCCGCTACGCAGGAAAGATGGTCAACATCCACCCCTCGCTGCTGCCGGCATTCCCGGGCCTGCACACGCACCGGCGCGCCATCGAGGCGGGTTGCCGTGTGGCGGGTGCCACCGTGCACCGCGTGACGGAGGCGCTGGACCATGGCCCCATCCTCGACCAGGTGGTGGTGCCCGTGCTGGCGGACGACGACGAAGCCCGCCTGGCGGCGCGCGTGTTGGCGCAGGAACACCGCATGTATCCGCGCGTGATCGAGCGGCTGCTGCTGCAGCCCGCCGCAACCTGAACGGCGCGAGGACAATCGACCCATGCATCCCAAAGCCGTTCTGGAGGCCTGCGCCGAGCTCGTGCGCGAGGCCTTGGCCTTCGACCATCCCGCCGACGCCGTCGCTGCGCGCTTCTTCCGGACCCACCGGGGCCTGGGCCCGCGCGAGCGCGCCACGCTGTCCGACACCTTGTTTTCCGTGCTGCGCCGCAAGCTGCAGTACGAGCATTTCGCGCCCTCGGGCTCGGGCCCGCGCGAGCGTCGCCTGGCCATCCTGGGCTTTGGCGGGCCGCGCGACTTCCTGTTGGCCGCGCTGACGCCCCAGGAGAAGGACTGGCTGCAGCAGTGCGATGCGGTGGCTGCCGCCGACCTGCTGGAGCGGCACCGCCACAACCTGCCGGAATGGCTTGCACAGCCGCTGCGGGCGCAGCTCGGCGAGGAATTCTGGCCGCTGGCCAACAACCTCTTGGGTCCCGCGCCGCTGGATCTGCGCGTGAACCTGCTCGGTGCCAAGCGCGCCGAGGTGCAGCAGGAACTGCAGGCCGCCGGTATCGTGGCCCAGCCCACGCCGCATTCGCCCTGGGGCCTGCGCGTGCAGGGCAAACCCGCGCTGAACCGCGTGGACGCGTTCACGCGTGGCGCCGTCGAAGTGCAGGACGAGGGCTCACAGCTGCTCGCGCTGCTGCTGGACGCACGGCGCGGCGAGATGGTGACCGATTTCTGCGCGGGCGCGGGCGGCAAGACGCTGGCCATCGGCGCCACCATGCGCAACACCGGCCGGCTGTACGCCTTCGACACCTCGGCGCACCGGCTGGAGGCGCTCAAGCCGCGCCTGGGCCGCAGTGGCCTGTCCAATGTGCACCCGGTCGCCATCGCGCACGAGCGCGACGAGCGCATCAAGCGCCTGGCCGGCAAGATGGACCGCGTGCTGGTCGATGCGCCCTGCAGCGGCACGGGGACCTTGCGCCGCCATCCGGACCTGAAATGGCGCCAGAGCCAGCAGGCCGTGGATGCGCTGGCCACGTTGCAGCTGGCCGTGCTGCAGAGCGCGGCCCGTCTGCTCAAGCCGGGCGGACGGCTGGTGTATGCGACCTGCAGCCTGCTGGCGCAGGAAAACGAGCAGATCGCCCAGGCGTTCTCGGCGGCAAATCCTGGCTGGGATGCCGTGCCCGTGGCGGCCGAGCTGGAGCGGCTCAAGGTGCCGGGGGCGCCGGACCTGTGTGCGGGGCCCGAGGGCCGGTTCCTGCGCCTGTGGCCGCACCGGCATGCGACCGACGGTTTCTTTGCCGCGGTCTGGCAAAGGCAAGGGTGACAAAAGGTTGTTTC